>JAPOPM010000137.1 GCA_026712905.1 Deltaproteobacteria bacterium | reverse complement strand
GAACGTCTCCTGGTCGCTCTCGTCGATGTTGTCTCCCAGCACCGTCACCGCGAAGCTCGCCGTGGTGGCGTTCGCCGCGAACGTCACCGTTCCAGTCGCCGCCGTGTAGTCGGCGCCCGCCGTCGCCGTCGCCCCCGTGCTCGCCGTGGCGTAGTCGACCGTGACCTGCTCGTTCACCTCCTCGCTCAGGGTCACCGTGAAGTTCATGGTCCCCGACGCGTCCGTTTCCGTCGCCGTCGCATCCGCGATGCTCAGCGTCGGCTTCGTCAGGGTCACCGTCCGGGTGCCGATGGTCTCCGTGCCGCGCATCGCCACCAGCACCAGCGTCTCGTCCTCCGGCGTCGTGTCGGCCACCGCCGTGAGCTGCGCCGTCACCGTCGAGGCCGTCGTCCCCATGCCCGCCGGCAGGGTCAGCGGCGGCGACGGTGAAATCCTGTAGTCCGCGGACTCCCCCGTGCTCCCCCCCGCCAGCGTGAACGTGATCTCTTCGTCCCCCTCGTACGTCGAGCCGCTCCCCGTGCCGATGGTCAACAGCGACGTGCCCCCCCGCTCGGTGATGCTCGCCGGTGACACGGTGAACTCGAGTTGGGGCGCCGGGTCGTCGTCCGTGATGGTGAGTTGGCCGCTGGAGAGGTCCACTGAATACGTCGTCGGCGTCCCTTCGATCCCGAGGACCACGGTCTCGTCCCCTTCGTGTATCTTGTCCTGCAACACGCTGAAATTCACGTCCACGGACCGGCTGGCCGTCGACTCCCCGGCCGGAAAAACCACGCTCCCGTCGGAGGTGTAGTCGACGTTCCGATCGGCTGTCCCCCCATAGGTCAGGGTTATGGTTTGGTTCTCCGCGAAGGTGCTGCCCGTGCCGTTATCAAGCGTCAACTGCGGGTCTCCGACGCCCTCCCCGGACGTGGCTCCAGCAAATCGAACCCGAAGCGTCGGCAGATCATCGTCATCGGTGATCGCGATCGTCGCCGAGCCGACGGCGGAACCTCCGTTGCTGGCGTCAATGACGATGGTCTCGGGCTGGTCATTGGCGTCGCCGTCCGCGTTGTCGTCGATGATGTCATGCTTCGACGTCACCGTCGTCGTCACCGTGCCGGAGCCCGCCGGCAGAACCAGCGATTTCGCGCCGATGGTGTAGTCGCCGTAGACCCCCGCCGCCTCTTCCCCCGCCGTGCCCGACAGCACCAGGGTGATGGTCTGGTCCGTACCGAACGTGGACGCGCCCGTGGTCCTCACCGTCACCGTCGACGTGCCACCCGCCTCCGTCGCGATGGTGGCGGGGTTCACCGCGATCGCCAGTTGCGGCACCGCGTCGTCGTCCGTGATCGTGATCGTCCCCGTGTTGCTGGGGGTCGTGCCTATGCGCGCCGTGACCTCGATCGTCTCCGCGTCGTCGTCCATGGTGTCGTCCTCACCCGTCACCGTCGCCGTCACCGTGGAGGTCGCCGTACCCACCCCCGCCGGCAGCGTCAGCGTCAACGACGACGGCGAGATCGTGTAGTCCGTCCCCCCTCCCGTGGCCGTCCCGGCCACTTCCAGCGTCACCGTCCGCGCCGTCTCGTAGGTCGACCCCGTGCCCGTGCTCACCGTGATCGTCGAGGTCCCGCCCGCCTCCGCGATGGGCGTATCCACCGAAACCGTCGGCACCGGCGCGTCGTCGTCGTCCGTGATGGTCCCCGTGGCCGTGGCGTCCGAGATGGTCACCGTGCCGCTCGGCGCGGCTCCGCTAAGGGTCACCGTGAAGGTCTCGTTCTGTTCGTCTATGATGTCGGAAAGGACCGGAACCATGAAGGTGGCCTCGGTCTGGCCCGCGGCTATCGTCACGGAGCCGCTGGAGGCCGTGAAGTCGGCCCCGACCGTGGCCGCGGTGGCGTCCGCGGACGAGGACGTCGCGTAGTCCGCGGTCACGTCCACGGCCGCCGTCTCGGTCAGTGTCACGGTGAACGTGGCGTTGCCGGCCGACTCGCTTACGGTCACGTCCGCGACGCTCAGGCCCGGGGTGGTCTGGGCCCACGCGACACCGGCGAACAGGAACGCCGCGAGCAGAGTGGCAATGACCGGAAAAAGAACCCATGTCCGGCCGTGCTCCCGCGGGCATCGCGCTCGCCGTCCGATCCTGAGGCGGGTGGTCACGCACGACGGCGACATCCGCTCCGCCGCGTCACATCCGGCCCCGGTGCCCGCGGCCATCCCGCGGTGGAAGCCGGCCTCTCCCGGTGGGTCAAGGAGGGGAAAGAAGGGCAATTCAGCCATTGTCGCGTATTATACCACCCTAATTGTCGTAAGGAGCAGAAATTTTTATCACATATAAAGATATCCCCGAACAAGGCATTTCTTGCACTCTTGAGGCGTAAAAAAGGCATGCTCCCGATTTGGAAGCATGCCTTTTTTCGCTTGAGGAACCTGTACGGCTACTTCACGGATATGTCCATCCCGTAGATGCGGGAGTCAGCCGGAGGCTGATAGTCGATGTCTTTCGACATGCCCCACAGGAACTCGTGCCGCCACTGGAAGCAGGCGGGGGCCATATCGGTGATCAACTCCATGGCCTGGGTGAGGTACTCGTTGCGCTTCTCCGGATCGAACTCCTGCTGTTCCTTGTCAAGGGCTGCGTCGATGTCGGGATGGGAAAAGCCGATCCGCGGCGAGCCGCCCTTTCTGAAGTACTGGTGGAATGCCGAGCTCGGATCGAGAACGCCGCCACGGCCCATGTAGAAGAACGGCACCTTGCCCACCTGGACGTTTGCCCAGAGGGTGGGCCACTCCGGCGTCCGCAGCTTGGCCTTGAAGCCCACCGCGTTGAGCATCGGGATCATGGACTCGGTCACCTGCTTGTCCAGGATGTAGCGGCCGACAGGGGTCTGCAGCTCCACCTCGACGCCGCCGTCGGGGTAGCCGGCCTTGGCCAGCAGCTCACGCGCCTTGTCGGGGTCGTAGGTGTAACGGGTCTTCAGGTTCGGGTTGTATCCCAACTGGCCGGGACCCAAAGGCCCGTCGAGCCTCTTCGCCTGTCCCTGCAGCAGGGTCCTGATGATCTTGTCCCGGTCGATGGCGTAGCACACCGCCTGCCGCACTTCCTTCTTGTCGAAGGGCGGCTTGGGCTGCATGGCCAGGAACATGAGCACGAGGGATTGGATCTTCACGATCTTGTGTTTCGGAGAGCCCTCCACCGTCTTCATCAGATGCGGCGGGATGAGCTGCGCGACCTGCACCTCGTTGTTCATGAGGGCCGCCACCCGCTGCTCGGTCTCGCGCATGACGCGGAACACGACTTCGTCCGGCGCGTTGGGATTCCTCGACATGGCCGGGTGATCGGGCCGCTTCCTGATGACCATGCGCTGTCCCTGCACCAGTTCCACCAGCTCGTAGGGGCCGCCGCCCAGGTGGTGTTTCCGGTCGGCCTCCGCCGCGCCGTACTTGTCGTAGACCGCCTTGCTGGTGATGATCAGGCCGTCACAGAGGAAGTCCAGCAGCGGCGCGGTGGGCTTGTGGGTGGTGACCTGCACGCTGAAGTCGCCGAGTGCCTTGACTTCCTTGACCGGACGGGCCACGGATGCCTTCTGCTTGCTCTGGGGATCGTTGAAGATGCGCCAGATGGAGTGCACGATGTCGTGGGCCGTCACCGGGCTGCCGTCGTTGAACGTGTAGCGCTGGTCCAACTCGAACACCCAGGTGTTGGGATCCACAACCTTCCAGCTCTTGGCCAGCCGCGGCTCCCATTTGCCGTCGTTCCAGTTGTACTTGCACAGGGGGCCGGCCAGCTCGGTGTAGATGCCGTAGAGCAACGCCACGCTGTCGCCGTACGGGTTGAAGGTCTCCATGGTCTCGGTGGCCCCAATGGTGACCCGGGTCTTCTGCGCCCACGCCGAGTTGGCGGCGAGGCTCAGGGCAAGCGTTGCGACGAACAGCGCCAGAAACGTGGTTCTCCAGTGTTTTCGCATATGCGTCTCCCTTCCGATTCGGTTGATCCTTTACAATGTTGGCGTCCTGCCTCGTGATTCTCGCGCTTCTATCAACGCGGTGGAGGGTTGTCAACTCCGTTTCCGAACCAGACACGACACTGGGACACTAGAAGAGAATGGCCGACAAGCCGCCAGTGACAACCACCGCGGTGGCGAGCCGGCGGAATGCCGTCACCGACACCCGTGCGCGGAGCCAGGTTGCGGTGAAGTATCCCACGGCTACGGCGGGCAGGCCGTAGAGGGAGAACTGCCGCGTGACAGGCGTGAGCAGGTCCATCTCCCAGTAGAACGGCAGCGAGAACGCGGAGATGGTGAAGAAATAGGCGATGGCGGTGGCGCGAAACACCGCCGGTTCCCAACGTTGCTTCAGCCCCAGCAGCACCAGCGGCGGTCCGGCCACGGTGGTGCTGGCCGCGAGGAAGCCGGCCAGGAGGCCCACGGCCGCGCACGCGGGCGCCTCCCGCGCGAACGGCGGCCCGGGCTTGATCTGAAGCAGCAGCACCAGGACGATCATCAGCGCACCGATCCCGCGTTGCAACGTCAACGTGTCGACTTCCTTCAGGACCATCGCGCCAAAAGGGACCATCAGGGCGGAGCTGACGAAGAGGATCGCGAGGCGCCGCCAATCGACGTCCCGGCGGAGCTGGATGAGTTGGGCCAGGCCCAGGGGCAGGTACACCAGGACCATGCTCGGAACCACCACTATGGCCGGCAACGCCACCAGCAGCGGGGGCACCGAGAGGATCATCATGCCGGCCCCGGTGATGCCCTGGAGGCTCGCGGCCAACAGCACCACGGTGAAAACGTAGAGTCCGGTCTCCCATCCCACGACGGTCACCCCGCGAAATATCCCAGATGCCGCAGCCAGACGAACTGGAGCGGCAGCGTCACGGTCCAGGCCAGCAGTGTCAAGCACAGCAAGAGCCGTGTGGCCCGAACTACCGGCATGCCGCTGATGCGCGCCGCCACCACCATGGGCGGCAGCTCGTAGGGAAAGGGCACCATGGACCAGTTGACGGTCTGGGTCAGAAGTACCGTGGCCACCGGCCAGCCGGTGACGGCGCTGATGTCCTTGGCCAGGGCGGCCGCGACCACCGGTTCGGCCGGAGCCGTGGCGGCGATGCTGATGAGCATTCCCACGGCACTCATGGCGGCGAAGTTGAAGAAATCGCGGCCCGGCTCCATGGGGAGCTTGTCCAGCAGCCAGCCCGCCAGCAGATCCCCCAATCCACTGTGCACCGCCACCGACCCCAGGCCGACGATGCCGCAGATGAAGAGCCAGGGTCCGAGGTTGACCTTGCCGGAGAGGGACTCGGGCGGCATGCATCCGAGCCGCGGCAAGAGACACAGGATGCCGGCTCCCAGGGCGATCCACGCCGGTGACACCCGGTGCCAGTGGTCGGTGACCCACAGGGCCAGGGCCACCGTCAGGATCAGCAGCAGCTTGCGCTCGGGGCCCGTCCAGGGGGTGCGCGCGTCCGGCGTCTCCAACACGCGCACCTCGGCCGGGAACAGCGCGGCGATGAGGAAGGGCAGGGCCACGAGGTTGACGATGCTGATGACCGGAAAGTGCATCAGGAAATACTCGCCGTAGGTGATGTGTATCCCGTAAATGCTTTCGGCCGCCCCCAGCAAGACGACGTTGGGTACGGCGGCGGTGAGGATGCCGAAGCTCGGGAAGATGCTGCCCGCGGCCACCGCCAGGGTCACGCCGGTGCGCCCGGTGCTGCCGCGCTCGAACCCGAGGCGCTCGCCGATGCTGAGAAAGATCGGCAGCATGACCAGTACGCGGCTCATGTTCGAGGGCATGATGAAGCCCAGGAGTCCGGCGGTGAGGACGATGCGGCACAGGAACGCGCGATAGGACCGGCCGAAGTATGTCACCGCGGCGGTGGCGATGTGCGCCCCGAGGCCGGTGGTCTGCACCGCCGCGGCGATGATCAGGCCGCCGAACACCAGCCATCCCGCGGTGGAGGAGAAACCGGCGAAGACCGCGTCCCGCGGCGCGCCGGCGACGGTCACCGCCAGGAAGCAGAAGATGACCGCGGTGAGGTATTCGGGGATGACGGCCGTGGCCCAGAGGCCCACGCACACCACCATGACTCCGGCCGTGGGAAGGACCTCCGCGGGCAGTCCGGCGGGCGTCGGCGCTAGCGCCAGCGCCAGGCCCGCTACGCAGGCGGCAGCCGCCAACAGACGCGCCGGTGACAGCGCGAGAGTCATTCGGCGTCGGGTTGCCGTTCGGGAGCCTGGTCCTTGAACGCGGGAAGGCGCATGCAGTTCTCGTGAATCCGCGCCAGGGTGGAATATTGCCCCATGTCCACGGCGAAGCGTTGCGAGTTGAAGATCTGCGGCACCAGGCAGACGTCGGCCAGTGTCGGGGCGTCTCCGAAGCAGTGCTCCCCCATACGCGAATCGCTCTTCTTCAACATCGCCTCCATGGCCGCGAAACCGTCCTCGATCCACCGGCGCGCCCACGCCGCCTGGGCGTCCGCGCCCAGGCTCAGGTGTTTCTCCAGATACTGCAGCACGCGCAGGTTGTTGATCGGATGGATGTCGCAGGCCACCACCTGCGCCAGCGCCCGCACCCAAGCCCGGTCCGCGGGCGTCCCGGGAAGCAACGCGGGCTCCGGGAACCGCTCGTCCAGATACTCCATGATGGCGAGGGACTGCGTGAGCACCGCTTCATCGTGCACCAGCGCCGGGACCAGACCCTGGGGATTTCGCGCCACGTAGTCCGGCGCCTGCTGTTCCCCCCGGCGCAGATGGACGGGTTGAAGGTCGTAGTCCAGGCCCTTGAGCGCCAGGGCGATGCGCACCCGGTATGACGCCGAGCTCCTGAAGTAGCCGTAGAGTTGCATGTTCCCTCCGATGTCCGCCGACGCCGACTGCCGTCTCCCTCACCTCACCGTCGCCGGGGCGCGACAGGGCGCCGGCCGTCCTTGAATCCGGAAAGTCTAGCGCGAGGAGGTTCACGGTGCCAGCGCCCCGCGGGTCCCGAGCGGCCCTGGTTTCTCCTCCGGATCACGGCACCGGCCCGTTGTCATTTCCTTTCTTTTATGAAACGGCATGACCGGGTTGAATGTGACTGATATCGATTATGCACCAATACGAGTCCTCCCCTCCACGACACGGTGTTGACGGCCAAGTGGCGTTTGCGAAGAAGGAGACTTGATTCGACCAACGTTATATGTTCTTATAAAGATATAGAGCGCTGCGGTTTCACTTACCAACCTTGAAACCGACTGCAGGAACGATGCCCGGAACACGACGCTCCCACGATATTGGTCAGGCCTTGCACCGCCTCCGGCGAGAAAACGGTTGGACACTTGCGACCGTGAGCGCGAAGACCGGTGTAGCGGTTTCCACCCTCTCGAAGATCGAAAAGAACCAGACCTCGCCGAATTTCGACGTCCTTGTCCGCCTGTGTGAAGGTCTCGAAATGAATTTGGCCGAACTGTTCGAGGCGGGAGCGATCTCCGCGTTCCCCAACGGCTCCAGGACGGTAAACCGGCTGGGAGAGGGAGTCCGCTACGACTCGCTACACGGCGAGTGCCTTGTGCTCAGCAGTGAATTGTCGAAGAAAACCCTGATGCCCAGGTTGATCCGGGTGCCGAAGGGGGACGATGCACCGACCATGGTAGCGGCGCACACGGGCGAGGAGTTTGTCTACGTGCTTTGCGGTTCCGTGAGGTTCTTCATGGAGCCTTATCGTGCGATCGTCTTGAAGACCGGGGAATCCGTGCATTTCGACGCACGCATGCTTCATGCGACCGTCGCGGAAGGGGAAGGGGACGCGTTGGTGCTCGTGGTTTCGCAATCGGACGTCGTGTTGACGGAAAAGAAATACGTGGCGCAGGATTTGGCGACCTAGAACGTAAAGGAAAATAACACCAACAAAAGGCGTATTTGTTTCGACAAATAGGATTTTTCCATAGTAGCGATCGAGACCAGCGGGGACGCGCCACCGCCGGGATGGAACTCGCGGAGAGATGGTCAAGGCAATGTCGAGGGTAGAACGGGCCAGTCAACTCAGTAAGCTGCTTCGGCGTATCAGGCGGGAGAACGACTGGACGCTTGCGGCGGTTGCGGAGAGGACGGGGATCGCGGTCTCCACCTTGTCCAAGATAGAGAATAACCAGACCTCGCCGAACTTCGATGTGCTGATCCGTTTGTGCGAGGGCATCGGACTGGATCTGTCGGAACTGTTGAGGGGCGGGAGCTTCGCCAACTTCGCGCATGGCTCGCGGGCCGTGAACCGGGAGGGTGACGGGATTCGGTACGAGGAGGCCCGGGACCAATACTGTCTGCTGAGCGGAGAGTTGGCTCAAAAGGCCCTTCAGCCGATGTTGCTCCGCGTGGCCAAGGAGTCCCACGAGCCGACGGTCCTGCGCGGCCGCGCCGGGGAGGCGTTCGTCTACGTGGTCAACGGCCCTCTGAAATTCTACATGGAACCCTACAGCGCCATTCTCCTGCAAACCGGGGAGTCGGTGCATTTCGACGGGCGCATACCCCACGGTTTCGCGGCGGGGGGCGACGACGATGCAATGGTGCTGGCCGTCTGTGACGCTGGAAAGCCCCCACGCGAGGGCAACTGAATCGACGTTCCTCACAACGTCCCACCAGGCACCGCGAGCCTTGCCGGGTGCCTCCCTTCCCTGCAAAGCCCTGCAAACGCAAGCCGACCCCTCATTGGGGATGCGCCGTTGACAGCAGCGGTGCATCTGGCCGATAGTGCCCCGTGAAGCCGTCCCCTCGGGAATTGGGGATAGAACACACGCGGAGGACACACAATGCGCGCCATCGATGTCGTCGACGCGGATTCGCACGTCATGGAAGTGCCGGAGACCTGGGATTTCCTGGATGACGAGTTTCGGCACCGGAGGCCCATCGTGGTCCAGGGGGAGGGCTTGGCCACCCACGCGCACATCGACGCGTGGTGGCTGATCGACGGTCAGATCCACCCCCGGCTTTTGGGGGTCCGGCACGACCTTCAGCGGCACCCCGCTGGAGATGAAGTTCGCCCGGGACAAGATCTTCGACATCGGCAGCCAGGGCATGACCGACATCGACGCCCGGATCAGGGACCTGGACGCCTTCGGCATCGACATCCAGGTGATCTATTCGTCGATTCTCTTCCATCGGCTCACCGAGGACCCGCGCCTGGAAGCCGCGCTGATGCGCAGCTACAACACCTGGATCGCGCAGCGCTGCGGCGAGCGCCCGGACCGGCTCAAGTGGGCCGCGGTCATTCCCATGCGCGACCGCGAAGCGTGCGTCGCGGAAGTTCGGCGCGCCCGGGAGATGGGCGCCGTGGGACTGATGATCGGCGGCACCGCGGGCCAGACCCTGCTGCACCACCCCGACCTTTCGCCGTTCTACGCGGCGGCCTGCGAGGCGGACCTGCCGGTGTGCATCCACACCGGCTGGAGCGCTCCGGGCCTGACCCAGACCTGCGAGGACCCCTACGCCGCGTTGATCCTGAGCTTCACGCTGCCCGTGCTCATGGGCTTCTTCAGCATCCTGGGCGGCGGCGTGCTGGACCGCTTCCCCAAGCTGCGGGTGGCCTTCCTGGAGGCCGGCTCCGAGTGGATCCCCTACATGGTGGGACGGATGGACCACTACCATCCGGTGGTCTCGATGCTGGGAAACCGTTCGAAGAAGCCGCCCAGCGAATATCTCAAGGAAGGCCGGGTCTACGTCACCTGCGAGGCGGAGGAGCCGCTGCTGCCCCAGGTGATCGAGATGGTAGGGGAGGACCAGATCCTCATCGAAGGCGACATCCCCCATGCCGAGGCGCGCGAGACGGGCATCGAAGAGATGCGCGAACGGACCGACGTCTCCGAGGCCGTCAAGCGGAAGATCCTGCGCGAGAACGGCCTCGCTTTCTACAAGCTCTGACCCCGTCAGGGCGCGCGGAACTTCTTCCGGCCTCGTTTCCCGGGCCGTTCAACTCCGCTTGATGACGCCGCTCGAGGAGAAGCCGCCGTCCACCGGAAGGGTGATGCCGGTGATGTAGCCGGACTGCGGCAGGGCCAGAAACAGCGCCGCGTGCGCCACTTCTTCCGGCATGGCGAAACGACGCATGGGAATGGCCCGGTCATAGGCCCGGCGAGTCTCGTCGTCGTACATCTTCCGGGTCAGCGCGGTGTCCACCGGGCCCGGCGCCAGCGCGTTCACGGTCACTCCGGTTTCGGCCAACTCCAGGGCCATGACGCGGGTCATGGTGATCATGGCGCCCTTGGTGGCGCCGTAGGCGGTGCGCCCGGTGCCGCCGCGCATGCCGGAGACGGACGCCATGGCCACGATGCGGCCGTAACCCGCCTCCGCCATGACCGTGCCCGCCGCCTGCATCACCAGGAAACTGCCGGTGAGGTTGATGGCGATCATGCGGTCCCATTCCTCGCGGGTGGTTTCCAGAGCGAGCTTCTCGAGGCCGATGCCGGCGAACGGCATCACGATCTGCAGCGAGCCGAACCGGGCCGTGGTGGCGCGGATCAGCGCGTCCACGTCGTCGCCCTGCGTGACGTCGGTCCTGACGAACAGCGCACCCACGCCTTTTCCCGTCAGTTCCTCCACCATTCGCGCGCCGGCCTCTTCATTGATGTCGGCGATGACGACGTTGGCGCCGGCTTCCGCCAGCAGCCGGACGGTGGCGAGACCGATGCCGCTGGCGCCGCCGGTGATGATGGCACTGTGTCCTTCGAGAGAGTACATGTGGGGTCATCTCCGACTGGAAGTGGCGCGCGTTGCGCCACAACCGGCTTCGCCGGTCGGACCGCCGCGTCAGAGGCCGTAGAACGCCTTCGGGTTGTCCACCAGGATCTTCTCGATGACGCCCGCCGGGAGGTCGTCGCGCTGGCGCATGACGTCCACCATGCGCGGTTCGTTGGCCGGGTCGGTGTGGCCGTAGTCCGAGCCGATGAGGAGGTTGTCCTCGCCGGTGTAGTTGAGCAGGTAGGACAGGTCTTCGTCCGCCTCGCAGGCGACGTAGATGCGATAATCCTGGAACAGCTCCACGTGGGTCTCGTGCTTCCACCGGGGTCGCTGGATGCCCTTTCGACCGCCCGCGACCGCGGCCCGGGACTCGCGCCGGAGCACGTGCAGCAGGTAGGGTATCCAGCTCGCCTTGGCCTCGATGAAGCCGAAGCGCAGGCCGGGGTAGCGCGCCGGCAGGTGGTTGGCGACGATGTCGCGGAACGCGAACAGCGGCAGGATGACCTGGTTGGCGAACACCGAGCTGACGGCCAGGTCGAAAAGGTTGAGCAGGGTACGGGAGCCCGACCCGGTGTGGATGCAGATGGGCAGGTCGAGCTTCTCGGCTTCCTCATACAGCGGAAAGAAGTACGGCTCCGCGATGCTCCGGTCGCTCTCCAGGCCGCGCAAGGTGACGCCCGCCGCGCCGGTGGCCTTGCCCTTGCGCATCTCCTCCAGCGAGGCGTCCATGGAGTGGAGCGGCGGCACCACCACCCAGCGGAGCCGCCCCCCGGACTTGGACCAGACGTCCGCCATCCAGTCGTTGTAGGCGCGGCACAGGGCGGTCTCCAGTTCCGCGTCGTCGGTGAGGTAGACCAGGAACAGGGTGGGGTAGATGACCTGCACGTCCACGCCCAGCCTGTCCATGTCCGCCAGCCGCGCCGGCACGTCGGTGATCTCGCGGCACGCGATGAGGACGTCCTGGCGCTGTACCTGCCCCTTGGCGCGGGACGGCGTCACCAAACGGAAGCCGCCGCGGCCGGCGGGCTTGGGAAAGACGTTGCCGTCGATCAGCCACAGGACGTTGATGTCCGCGTACACGGTGTCGTCGGGTACCTCGGTCATCACCGGCCGGCGGGGGTACATGGAGGGCTCCATGAGCTCCCACATCCCCGTCGACTCGGATATGTGCGTATCTGCGTCTATGACGCCGGGCATGGGAACCTCCGTCCTTTGCCCGCGCCCGGCCGGCGCGGGCGTTTGCCGCGCGAATGGCTTTGCTACTTCTTGAGCGCCGCCCGGATGGCGTCCGCCTCCCGGTTCACCATGCCCATGAGGTTCTTGTACGTCGCCACCGAGGCGGCCGCGTCCCCCGGGTTGATGGCGGTGCCGCTGGACTTGGCCCAGTTGCGGTAATCCGGGTCGTCCATGGCCTTGACGACGATCTCCTCCAGCTTCTTGGCGCGGTCCCGCGGCACCCCGGGAGGAATGGCCACCAAGCGGACGATCTCGTTGATGTGGTCGATGCCCAGCTCCTTGGCCGTGGGCGTATCCGGACACGCCCAGGAGCGCTTGGCGCCCAGGTGGACGATGCAGCGAAGGTTGCCGTCGCGCGCCAGCGGCCCCACGGTGGAGTGCTCACTGGGGTTGAGCCAGGTCACGAAATCCCCGCGCATCAGGCCGGGCACGCTATCGCCGGTGCCGCGGTAGCCCGTCACCAACTGGAACTTGAGCCCCAGGCTGCGGGCCGCCAGGAAGCTGGGCAGCCAGCGTCCGGAGCCGATTCCCTCCGACCCCCAGGGCAGCCGGTCGAGTTTCTTGAGGTCGTCCAGCGTCTTGTGGGGCGATTTCCCGCTGACGAAGATGGTGTAGGGCTCGTTGCCCATGCGCGCGATGTACTCGAACTTCTCGAGGTCGTAGATGGTCTTGCCGGCGCCGGCCTGGATCTGCGCCGTCACCAGACCGAGCATGTCGAGCACGCCCACGGTGTAGCCGTCGGGCTTGGCGCGGTAGAGGCTGACGGCGCCGCGCCGCCCGCCGGCGCCGGTTACGTTCTTGACGATGACGTTGGTGCCCTTGGGCAACTGCTTGTTGATGCTGCGCGCCAGCGCGCGGCTCATGGCGTCATAACCGCCGCCCGGCGGAAACTGCACGATCCAGTTCAGGTTCTTGTCGGGAAACTCGGCCTGGACCGGCGTCGCCATGGCGAGCGCCACCAACAGGGCCAAAAGGGTCGTTGCTGCTCCAATGATCGATTTCATGGGTACCTCCCGTGCGGTAAATCCTCGTTCGAGAAGGGTTCGGGTAACCTCGGCTACCATAGCGGAGGCCCTTCAGGCCTCCGCTATGACGTTCAATTCCATCACGCCGACCCTCTCGATCTCGCCCCGCAGCTTGTCGCCGTCCAGCAGCGTGTGCACGCCCGCCGGCGTTCCGGTGGTGATGAGGTCGCCGGGCCGGAGTGTCACCACGTTCGACAGGAACCGGATGTGGTCGCGCACGCCGCAGATCATGTCGCTGGTGTGGGCGGTCATCACCTGCTCGCCGTTGTGCCACGCCCTGAGGTTGAGATCCTGCGGCTCCGGAATCTCGTCCGCGGTGACGATCCAGGGCCCCTGCGGACTGAAGGTGTCGAAACCCTTGCGGATGTTGCGGGTGTTCTGCTTGCCGCGGCCCCAGGGGTCCCGCTGGCTGATGTCCCAGCAGATGGTGTAGCCGAAGACGTAGTCCAGGGCGTCCTCTTCGGTGACCTTCCGCGCCGTCTTGCCGATGACCACGCACAGCTCGCACTCGAAATCCACGTCGTGCGACACCTTGGGGATGATCACGGTGCCACCCGGACCGATGATGGACGACACCGGCTTCAGGAAGTCCTGGGACATGTGGTCGTCCTTGTCCGGCAGCTCCTGGTGCCCCCCGCCCATGCGGGACTCCATCTCCTTTCGGTGGTCCATGTAGTTGGCGGCCGCGGCCCACAGTGACGTGGGGTTGTCGACGGGCGCGCGCAGGGTCACCTGGTCCAGGGGCGTTGACTCGCCGGACCGGATGCATTCGTCGACACAGGCCGGGGCGTCCGGGTTGCCGGTCATCGCTTCGATGACCTGGACCATGGTGTAGCCCTCCTTGAGGATACCGGCCGCCACCATGGCCGCGCCCACGGCATAGACCTTGTCGTCCACCACCACTCCCGCCTGCCTCGCGTCATAGGTGCAGAATTTCATGCGTCGAACTCCTCCGTGCTGGAAATGGTTGCCTTATACCACAACGGACGAGGGCTGGGACAGGGGAGATATGCCGCACGCAACACTACGCCGACGGGGAAGCGCGACCAATGGCACGTGGAGCGCGGCGGGCGCCGCTTGACACCCGTGCCGAAATGTTCGATTCCAGTGGCGTCCCGTGGAGCGCACCATTTCCGGGGCGGGAGGTTCACCATGAAGACACGCATCCGGCACATCGCCCTCAACACCGAGAACTGGGACCGGATGGCCAGGTTCTATCAGACCATCTTCGGCATGAAGAAGATCACCACCGGCATGACCGACGAGAAGGGCAACTACAACCCCAACCGCGGCCACATCAGCGACGGCGTCATCGGCTTCGCCATGCTGCAGAAGCATCCGGGAAACCAGTCCGGGCTCGACCACTTCGGCTTCGAGGTGGAGGAGATACCCCTGGTGCTCGAGCGCATGCGCAACGACTACCCGGAGCTGCTGGTGGCCAAGAGCCTGCCCCACGTGCCCTTCTCCGTTTCTCGCGGCACCGACCCCTGCGGCACCCAGTACGACATTTCCCAGAAGGGCGTCGCCAAGGTGCGCGAGGGCTACCTGGAAGACGGCTGGGACCAGCCGCGCCAGGTCAGCCACATCTCCATCCGCTCCAAGCAACCCGAGCGGGTCGCCGAGTTCTACCACAAGGTCTTCGAGCTCGACGCCGGCGAGGCGCCCGGTCCCGACGGCAGCTTCCGTGTCACCGACGGGCAGGTGGAGCTGTTGGTGCGCCCGTGCGACAACGCGCTCTACCGGGGCATGCGCGAGGGGCTGGACCACATCGGGTTTCGCGTCGAGAACCTGGAGCGGACGCGGAAGGAAATCGAGGAGCTGAGCGAGTCCGCCCCCGAGTCCGCCCCCGCCAACCTCGACGCCGGCCGCTTCGGCCCCATGACCCGCGCCGACCTCGAAGGCTGCGTCATCGGCCAGCACGCCATGGCGGACCCGGACGGGGTGTTGCTGGATCTCAGCGAGTAGTTGAGCGACACGGTTCTCCGTCAATGCGGTGCCCGGCGGTCAGGCGGTGGCGAACCTCCTGACCTCGACCGGCTTGCGGTCATGCTGCGCGTGCCAGAGGTCGTACTGCATCTGCTGGGTCAGCCAGCTCTCGGGGCTGCCGCCGAAGGCCTCCGACAACCGGATGGCCATTTCGGGGGATATGCCCAGGCGGCCGTTGAGCAGCAGGGACAGCGTGTTGCGCGATACCGCGAGCCCCTTCGCGGCCTCGGTCACCGTTAGCCCCAGGGGTTCGAGGCACTGGCGCCGGATGAATGCGCCCGGATGGGGCGGATCGTGCATGAGCATGGACATTGCCTTTCTAGTGGTAGTCCAGGTAGTCGACATCAGTCAACGGTGGTCGCCCGCTAGAATACCGCGGCGAAGATCGGCGTCCGCGACCACCAAGTTTCAAACCCGCCCGTCAGCGCACCCCACCGTCGGTTCCCGCCGTCCCCTACGCCGCGCTCCTCAAGAATTCCGCCAGTCGCTCCCCGATCACGTACACCGTGGCGTTGGTGTTGGCGCGCACCACCTCGGGCATGACCGAGGCGTCGGCCACCCACAGGTTGTCCAATCCGTGGACGCGCAGGCGTTGGTCCACCACCGAGGCGGGGTCGTCCGCGGGTCCCATCCTGCAGGTGCCGGAGCCGTGGTGGTAGCTGTCGTAGGTGGAACGGGCGAAGGTCGCCCAATCTTCGTCGGGCGCGGGGTTGCGTATCGCGCCGTAGAACTCTCGCATCGGCCCGGTGCGGGCGAGGTCACGGATGAACTCCATGGCCGCCATCGCCTTCTCGATGTCCTTGGGGTCCTTCAACATGCCCGTTTCGATGGCGGGAAAATCCCTGGCGTCCAGGGTGTTGAGGCGAATCCGTCCGGAGCCGGTCTGCTCCAGCAGTTGAAGGGACAGGGGCGGGAGCGAGCCCACGCCCTCGATCTTGGTGGGGGGGCGCAGCGTTACGCTGAAGTCTCCGTAGTCAACGCCCGGGGTCCGCGCCATGAGGCGAAGCCGCGGCAGGGTCCAGTCCACTTCGAATTCCCTGTTGGCCTCGAAGGTCACGTGGACGGTGGCGTGGTCCTGGAAGTTGCTCCCGACGCCCTCCAGCCCGTGGGTCACGGCGATGCCCAGCCGTTCCAGCTCCGCGGCCGGGCCGATGCCCGACAACATGAGGATCTGCGGGCTGCGGTACGCGCCCGCGGCCATCACCACCTGGCCCGCGGTGTCGGTTTGCACGCGGCCGTCCTTTTCGTAACGCACACCGGTCACGCGGCTGCCGGACAGGGTCAGCCCGAGCACCGGCGCCTCCGCCTTGACGGTGAGGTTCGGACGCCCGCGCGCCGGGTCCAGATAGCTCACGACGGCGGACTGGCGCACGCCGTCCTTGATGTTGCAGACCCCCGGACCCACGCCTACGGGGTCCGGGAGATTGGTGTCGGGCAGGCCCGGGATGCCCATCTCGGCGGCGCCGTCGATATAGGCATGGATCACCGGGGCGAGGTCCGAGTCCAGGCCGAAAGGGCGTTTGACGTAGACCGGTCCGGCATGGCCGTGGTCCGGGTCGTCCGGGAAGTCCTGGTCCGCCTCGATCCGTTTCAGAAACCCGTGAACCGTGTCCCAGGACCAGTCGGCATTACCCGCCGCTACCCACCTGTCCAGGTCGTGGCGGAGCGGCCACACCCAGCCCATGGCGTTGACCGATGAGCCACCGCCCAGGATCTTCCCGGCCAAGGGGTAGAACGGGCTGCCGTCGATGGGCCGCGCGACGGTGAACGTATCGACCCAGGGGCTCTCGAACCAGACCCGGTCGCAGACCGTGGCGTTGGTGTTGGCGTGGGTTACCTCGGGCATGATCGAGGCGTCGGCCACCCACAGGTTGTCGAGCCCGTGGACGCGCAACGCCTGAGTCATTGAGCACGGAGGTGAACTCCAGGCTGGTGCTGCCCTGGTCGGTGTTGAAGATCTCGGGGCGACCGTGGCGCTGGAGGGCTTCTGAGAGAGCGTCCGTGCAGAAGCGTGCATTGAGGGTGTTCGACAGCCTCCAGGAGAGCACCCGGCGGGTAGCCCAGTCCATGACCGCCACCAGGTACAGGAAGCCCCTCTGGACGGGGATGTAGGTGTAGGGGTCGGACCGGAGCGCCCTGTCGTCTTTCGAGCGATGGGTTTCTCCGGCCCGCCCTCCGAACCGGACGTGCGACTCTCACCGCATCCGGCTCTCCATGTGCTCATACCGTCAAAGTGCTTGACGGTTCAGCTTCGTCTGCATTGCGAGTACTCGTGACTCCGCCTCGATCGGGCCAAGCCATGAAGCACCGGTATTCACCAGCGTCCTCCTCGTTTTGCATTGAAGCCGTGAGCACACTGGACCCCTTCGCCATGTACACGGCTTCCCGTGCCCGGACTACTACGGGTCCTCCGCCCCACTCCGCCGGCATCAACCGGCGACAGGTCTTCCCCACCGTGTGGGCAGGGACCAACGGAGTGGTTCCCACGTTCACTCTCGAACCCTTCAACGGGGTCGGTCCCCAGCTATGCCCCTGCAACCTCGCCACGGCTACGCCGCAGTCCTTCACCGATGTCCCTCGGGTCGGGTTGCCCTCAGCTTCATTCAGCCTGCTGCGACAGGCTGACGGCGGTGGTCTCTCACCACCGCAAGGTTCAAGAACGCCTCGTGGCGCTCGATGTCCGCGCACCACGCGTGATTGGGCCTCTCGATGGCCAATCCCTTGAGCATATAG
>JAPOPM010000136.1 GCA_026712905.1 Deltaproteobacteria bacterium | reverse complement strand
GGCGGGTCTCGCGACCTCGGCGGCGGCGCAGCAGCGCGACTACATCCAGATCGTGGGATCGTCCACGGTCTATCCGTTTACCACCGTGGTGGCCGAGCAGTTCGGCAAGACCACCAAGTTCAAGACCCCCAAGGTCGAGTCCACGGGTTCGGGCGGCGGCCTCAAGCTGTTCTGCGCGGGCGTCGGCGTCGAGCACCCCGACCTGACCAACTCTTCGCGGCGCATCAAGAAGAGCGAGGTGGAGCGCTGTGGCAAGAACGGCGTCGGGGAGATCGTCGAGTTGAAGGTCGGCTACGACGGCATCGCGGTGGCCAACTCGAAGAAGAGCAAGGCGCTGAGCCTCACCCCGCGTGATCTCTTTCTCGCCCTGGCCAAGGACGTGCCGGCCAATGCCGACGGCAGCGAGCGCAAGCCGAACCCCAACAAGACCTGGAAGGACGTCAACTCCAAGCTGCCGGCTCTGAAGATCGAGGTGCTGGGTCCCCCACCCACGTCCGGCACCCGCGACGCTTTCGTGGAGCTGGTGATGGATGCGGGCTGCAAGAACTTCGCCGCCATCAAGAAGATGTCAAAGAAGCCGCAACGGGCCGCCTGCCGCACCATGCGTGAGGACGGCGCCTTCGTCGAGGCGGGCGAGAACGACAACCTGATCGTGCAGAAGCTCGACGCCAACCCCGACGCGTTCGGCATCTTCGGCTTCAGCTTCCTCGACCAGAACACGGACAAGCTCCAGGGCGCGTCCATCAACGGTGTGAAGCCCGAGTTCGAGACCATCGCCGACGGCAGCTATCCGGTGTCGCGGCCGCTGTACGTCTACATCAAGAAGGCCCACCTGGACGTGATCGCCGGCATGAGGGAGTTCCTCGCCGAGTACACCAGCGAGAAGGCCTGGGGCGATGAGGGCTACCTGAGCGACAAGGGACTGATCCCGATGCCCAAGAAGGAGCGCCGGCAGTTCTCCTCGGACGTGAAGAACCTGAAGAATCTGGCGCTGTAACAACGGCTGTCCAGCAATCGTATGAGTCCCGGCCGCGGCGTGCGTGATGCGCCGCGGCCCGACTCTCAACCCGGCCGTCCTCGCGACCGGTTCTCGTGCGTAGAGGTTCCCCGAGTCCATGGGCTCTCCAAGTCTGATTCTTGCCTTGTTGGGCCTGAGCTCGGTCAGCTACTACCTGGGCTGGCGGCGCTCCATCTCACTGGCCCAGGGCACCGTCCGGAACCTGCATTCGCTCCCGGGCTACCACGGTCTCTACACCGCCCTGTGGGCCGCGGTACCCGCGCTCCTGCTGCTGGCCGTCGGCGTGGCCCTGAAGGGCCCCATCGTCACGAGCATCGTGGTGTCCGACTTGCCGCAGGAGGTCCAGAGCCTGTCGCCGGAGCGGCTCAACCTGGTCATCAACGACATCCGCAACCTCGCGTCCGGCAACATCGCCTCGCAGAAGACCCCGGAGATGCTGGCCGCGGCGGATCGCTACGTCCGGCTGCAAGGCTACGCCGCCATCGCGATCACGGTGGCCGTGCTGGCCCTGGGCGTCTTCTGCGGCGCCATCGCGTGGCGCACCATCAAGCCCGGCAAGCGCGCGCGCAACGCGGTGGAACGCATCATTCTGGGCTTCCTCATGGCCAGCTCCACCATTGCGATCCTCACCACGGTGGGCATCGTGTTGTCGGTGCTGTTCGAGTCCATTCGCTTCTTTCAGGCGATACCGGTAACCGAGTTCATATTCGGGCTGGAGTGGAGCCCCCAGATGGCCATTCGTGCGGACCAGGTGGGGGCGTCCGGGGCTTTCGGCGCGATCCCGCTGTTCGTCGGCACGTTGCTCATCTCGTTCATCGCGATGGTGGTGGCCGTGCCCGTGGGCCTCATGTCGGCCATTTACCTCGCCGAGTACGCGCGCCCGCAAGTCCGCGGGGTGGTGAAGCCCCTGCTCGAGGTGCTGGCGGGGATCCCTACCGTGGTCTACGGTTTCTTCGCGGCCTTGACGGTGGCGCCGTTCATCCGTGGGATGGGAGAACAGGTGGGCCTTGACGTGGCGTCCGAGAGCGCCCTGGCCGCGGGGCTGGTCATGGGGATCATGATCATCCCGTTCGTATCCTCGCTTTCCGATGACGTCATCAACGCCGTGCCGCAGGCCATGCGCGACGGCGCGTATGCGCTGGGCGCGACCCGCTCCGAGACCATCAAGCAGGTGGTTATCCCGGCGGCGCTTCCGGGCATCGTCGGGGGCGTTCTTCTGGCCGTGTCCCGCGCCATCGGCGAAACCATGATCGTCGTCATGGCTGCCGGACTGGCCGCGAACCTTACGGTCAATCCGCTCTCGGCGGTCACCACGGTTACGGTTCAGATCGTGACCCTGCTGACCGGGGACCAGGAGTTCGACACCCCCAAGACGCTGGCCGCCTTCGCGTTGGGCCTGGTGCTGTTCGTCGTCACCCTGGGCCTGAACGTCATCGCCCTGCAGGTGGTGCGCAAATACCGGGAGCAGTACGAGTAGTCATGGCGGCATCCGAGAAAAGCGCCATCGAGTGTGTGCGCGCCACCCTCGCCCGGCGCAATCGGGCGGAACGGCGCTTCAAGAACTTCGGGCGCGCGGCGGTCCTCCTGGGGCTCGTGTTCCTGGTGTTGATGTTCGTCAACATCATCGCCACGGGCTACTCCGCTTTCTGGCAAACCTTCGTGAAGCTTCCGGTCCACTTCGACGCGCAGGTGATCGACCCCCGGGGATCCGGTGAGCCCGAGACCCTCGGTGCCGCCGACTACGGCCTCCTCGCCAAGGCGTCCTTGCGTTCGCTCTTCCCCGAGGTGAAGGGAAGGCGTCACCGGCGGGACCTGTCCAAGCTGGTCAGCCGGGGAACGGTGTTCCAGCTCCGGCGGATGGTCCTGGAGGAGCCCTCGCTGGTGGGCTCCACTGTCGAAATGTGGGTGCCCGCCGACGACGATTACGACATGCTGTACAAGGGCAACGTCGACCGGACGCTGCCGGAGGCGGACCGGCGCCTGTCCGACCGGCAGATCGCATGGTTCGACCGGCTCATGGACGACGGGCGCGTCGAGTCGCGATTCAACGTCACGTTCTTTACCGCGGGCGACTCCCGGGAGCCGGAGTTGGCGGGCATCCGGGGCGCGGCCATAGGTTCGTTCTTCATGCTGGCGGTGACCCTGCTGCTGTCCTTCCCGCTGGGCGTGGCCACCGCGGTCTACCTGGAGGAGTTCGCTCCCCGGAATCGGGTGACCGGGCTCATCGAGGTCAACATCAACAACCTGGCGGCGGTGCCGTCCATCGTCTTCGGCCTGCTGGGGCTGGCGGTGTTCATCAACCTGTTCGGTCTGCCGCGCTCGGCGCCCCTGATTGGGGGACTGGTGCTCACGCTGATGACGCTCCCTACCATCATCATCGCCGGCCGCGCCGCGCTCAAGTCCGTGCCGCCCTCGATTCGGGAGGCGGCGTTGGGGGTGGGCGCCTCCAAATTGCAGATGATCGTGCACCACGTGCTGCCTCTGGCCATGCCCGGCATGTTGACCGGCGCCATCATCGGCATGGCCCGGGCGCTTGGAGAGACAGCGCCCCTGCTCATGATCGGGATGGTCGCGTTCGTCGTGGACGTTCCGCAGGGAGTGACGGATGCCGCGACCGCGCTGCCCGTGCAGATCTTTCTTTGGCTGGACAGCCCGGAACGTGCCTTCGTGGAACGGGCGTCCGCGGCCATCATGGTCCTGCTGGCGTTTCTCGTTGCCATGAACGCCCTGGCCATCATGCTGCGGCGACGCTTTGAAAGACGTTGGTAAACTGGCAAGAAGACAGTGTCGGCGCGCGACCCCTGTCGGGGCCCGGAGGCGGCACGGGAAAGGCTCAGGAGATGCCGTTATGGCCGATCAACCGGGTGTAGCAGTCATGGAGGCGGGGGCATTGGAATTCCGCGGAGCCGAGGTCGACCTCGTCGACGAGCGGCGCGAGAGCCGCGAGACCGTGGGCACGCCGTTCGTCGACGATCCGCGCATGACCTGCCGCAACGTCGACGTCTACTACGGCGACAACCATGCCATCAAGAACGTCAGCCTGGACATAGGCCGGGAGCAGGTGCTCGCCATGATCGGCCCGTCCGGGTGCGGCAAGTCCACGTTCCTGCGGGCGCTCAACCGCATGAACGACACCATCGACGGCTGCCGTATGACGGGTGAGATCAAGCTCGACGGCAACGACATCTATTCCAAGGACATGGACGTGGTGCCGCTGCGGGCCCAGGTGGGGATGGTGTTCCAGAAACCCAACCCCTTCCCCAAGTCCATCTTCGACAACATCGCCTACGGGGTGCGCATCCACGGCCTGGCGGAGTCCAAATCCGAGGTCGAGGGCCTCGTGGAGCACAGCCTCAAGCGCGCCGGCCTGTGGGAGGAAGTGAACGACCGTCTCCACCAACCCGGCACCGGCCTGTCCGGCGGCCAGCAGCAGCGCCTGTGCATCGCCCGCACCATCGCCGTGAGCCCCGAGGTCATCCTCATGGACGAACCCTGCTCCGCCCTCGACCCCATCGCCACCGCGCGCGTCGAGGACCTCATCAACGAGCTGGGCCAGGACTACACCATCGCCATCGTCACCCACTCCATGCAGCAGGCCGCCCGGGTGTCGCAGCGCACCGCCTATTTTCACTTGGGAGATTTGCTGGAGGTAGGGACCACCGACCAGATCTTCACCAACCCCACCCACCCCCTCACCGAGGACTACATCACGGGGCGGTTCGGGTAATTGCCGACAACTTACACCGTCATTCCCGCGAGCCAGGCTGTGTCAAAACGTCGACCGGACAAGAATTGGCACCCAAACCCCCGAGAAGTCATTCCCGCGGAAGCGGGAATCCAGGGGTGGCGAGGCGGGGATACACCGCTGTAGTGCCCCACCACCGCCCCTGGATTCCCGCTTCCGCGGGAATGACGTTCCGTTACGTAGTTGCCTCATGAGTTCTGACACGGCCTGGAAAGCGGGAATCCAGGCGGGGTGGCGGCGCTGTACCGGCGTCGTGCCTAGTGTGGTGTCTGGTTAATTCGCAGATTATTATGCGAATTAACCAGACACCACACTAGTTCCCCGTCACCGAATCCACGTCCCCGAACAGTGCCTCCAGCCGCTCCAGCGCCTCGACCGGCAACGGCGGCTTGAGCGTCGCCTCGATGTTGGCCGCCAGGTGCGCCTCGTCCCCGGTCCCGGTCAGTACCACGTCCGCGCCGGGCTCGTGCACGCAGAAGCGGTACGCCGCCTCGGTCAGGCTCCCGGCGCAACCGTCCTCCGTGAGGAACCCCAGGTCCGCGCCCGGTTCGATGAGGCCGTGCTGTTCCATTTCCCCCAGCAGCCGTGAGAGCTGCGCCGGCTGGCTCAACGCCCGCCGCACCGCGAACATCACCAGCGTCCCCACGCCCTTCTCCCGCGTGAGCGGAAACACGCTTCGCCGCGCCGACGGGTTCAGCAGGTTGAATCCCACCATCACCACGTCCCACCATGGATCGCGCAGCCCGCGCCGCAGCATCTCGTGCCGCGGGTTCCCCGGGAATTCCTCGGTGATCCCCACCGCGCGGATCTTCCCCTCCTCGCGCAACTCCGCGAGGACGGGCGCCATCACGTTCGCCGCGAACTCGTAACGCTCCTCGCTCACGCCGTGGAGATGGAAGACGTCGACGTAGTCCGTGCCCAGCCGGTTGAGGCTCGCTTCCCCCCCCGCGCGCATGAACCCCGCCGGATCCGGATCGCCGGGCTCCGGCATGATCTTCTTGGTGGAGATCACGACGCGGTCCCGCGGCACCTCACGGATGGCAGCGGCGACGATTGCCTCCGTGCCGTAGTTCTCCGCGGTGTCGAGGAAGTTCACGCCCAGGTCCAGCGCCTGCCGCACCAGCCGGACGGAATGGTCCGTGCTCTTGCCGCCGCGCTGGCCGAGCCGGCTGGGGCCGCCGCAGCCGAGTCCGACGACGCTCACCTTGAGGCCGGTATTGCCGAGATGGGTGTAGTTCATGGGTGCGGGGAACCATAGCAAGGCGCCGGGTGGTTCGCCAGATTGCGGGGTTCGGCTTCCCGTTCATGATGGTGCTCCCGAACACCGCGATCCGGTCGCGTGTGGCCTGCCCGTTCGGATGGCCCACTCGGCGGCATCCAGGACATTGTCCTGCATGCTTCCGAAAGCGGACTCCTTCACAGCGGCGAGAGAGCTTCCGTTGTACCCGGTGTGTCCCCGGTTCCCTTGTCCCGTGCAATAGCGGCGATTCGTTCGTCGAGGATGCCAAGCATCTTCTCTAGTAGCGGTCTAATTCTCTCGTCCAGATTGCCACTTACGGTGGTCAAGCCCATTTGTGTCAACGGCATGGAGGTTCGTCTCTCCTTTGGGTCAGTTTGCTGTTCGCTCGAACGCATACGCCGCGCGATAAACCGTGATCTCGTCGAAGTGCCTCCCCACCAGCATCATCCCCACGGGCCGGCCGTCGGCGGTGGCGCCGCACGGCAGGGTGATGGCGGGATGGCCGGTGAGGTTGAAGGGGCCGGTGTTCGCGAGCATCTCGCCCGCGCGCTGGGCGCGCTCGGCCGGGCCGGCGTCGGCCGCGGGCAAGGGCGTCGCCGCCATGGGAGTGGTGGGCATGAGCAGGAGGTCGTAGCCGGAGAAGGCCTCGTCGTAAGCACGGTGGACGGTCCGGCGCAGGCGTTGTGCCTTCACGTAGTAGTGTCCGGGGGAGCGGGCGCGCACGAAGGCGCCGAACAGGATCAACGCGGACACGTTCTCCGGCAAGTCGCGCCAGCGCTTGTTCCAAGTGGCGAACCTCTCGGCCCAGCCCGGGCCGAGACCTTCGGCGTCGGGCATGACGCCCGATTGCCCCATGGAGTGGGCGAGGCCTTCGACGTAAAAGGGTTGTGCGAGCAGCCAAGCCTGTTCGTGGATGGGGACTGATACCTCCGCGACCTCCAACCCCGCCCGGGCCAGGGTGTCCGCCGCGGCCCGCACCTGCTCGTCGACTTCGGCCTCGGCATTGCGCCGGCCGAAGCCTTCCTTGACCACGGCCACGCGCAGGCGCTTGGCGCCGGCGCGCCGCGCCGCGGTGTACTTCACGGGGTGCCAGGCGCTGGGTTGGCGCGGGTCCATGCCGTCGCGTCCGGCGAGCGCCTCCAGCAGCAGGGCGTTGTTGTCCACGTCGCGGGTCATGGGGCCGCAGTGGTCCACCACGGGGTCCACCCCCAGGATCCCGGTGTATGGCACGAGCCCGTGGGTGGGCTTCATGCCCACGATGCCGCACCACGCCGCGGGCACCCGGATGGAACCGGCCTGATCGCAGCCCAGGGCCATGCCCGCGTCGCCCACGGCCACGGCCACGGCGCTCCCGGACGACGACCCGCCCGCCGAATAGCCCTCCTTGTGCGGGTTGAGGACCGGCCCGTTGGCGCAGGTGTGGCTCCCGCCGGAAAGGGACAGATACTCGCAGTTGGTCTTGCCGACGATCTCGACCCCGGCGTGGAGCGCGCGGGTGACCACGGTGGCGTCGACGTCGGGCACATGGCCCTCCAGGAACGAAGCGCCGTTCATCATTGGCACGCCGGCCACACAGATGGAGTCCTTCACGGCCAGGGTCTTGCCCGCGAGCCGGCCGCGGTACTCCTCCCGGATGGACGTCTTGACATACCAGGCGTTGTAACGGTTCTCCGCCGGCCGCGGCCGGCGCGCGGGCGCGCGCCGCTGCCCCACCGCGGGCGCCGGGTCGGGTGCCTCGTCCACCAGCGCGTAGGCGCGGGAGAATCCTTCCATCCGCTCCAGATGCCCGTCCAGCTCGCCGTCGGACAGATCGATGCCGAGGCTGTCCGCGACTACCCGGATTTGATCGCGCGTCGGTTTATCAAAAGACATGGAACCGCATTACTGATGCCCGGACAAAGAAGGGCCTACGGACGGATGATCAGGGTAACTCAACATTAACCGCGAACGGGGTCAAGATGCACTGCCTCGCGGTCAAAGTAACATCACGCTCGGGGATGCCTCCTTGCCGAGACCCGACACTAGGTGTATTGACGGTGTATGGCACGCACCAATGTGGACATCGATGATGAAGCATGCGCGGAAGTGATGCGCCGCTACCGTCTCCGTAGCAAGCGCGAAGCGGTGAACTTCGCCCTTCGAGCCCTTGCCGCCGAGCCCTTGAGTGTCGAGGAGGCTCGGCGCCTTCGGGGGGCGGGATGGGAGGGAGACTTGGACGAGATGCGGACCCGCCCCTCGTGATCCTGATCGACACGTCCGCTTGGATCGAGTTCCTTCGCAACACGGGGTCCCCGACCTGCAACCGTGTCGATGAGCTACTCGAAGAAGAGATTGCCACTTGTGACGCGATAAGGATGGAGGTCCTCGCTGGAGCCCGCGACGAACGGCATCTTCACGCACTCCGGCGGCTGCTTGCGCTGGCGACGGTGTTGCCGACGGAGCCTGCCCGTTACGACGACGCCGCCGTCCTGTACCGCGCATGCCGGCGGGAAGGCGAGACCGTTCGCAAGTTGATCGACTGCCTCATCGCCGCCGTCGCCATCCACGCCGGCATACCCGTACTCCACAGGGATGCCGACTTTGACGTCCTCGTCCGCCACACGGAACTGGAAACAGCAACATGAGCTGTGACGCACCGCGCGTTGGGACGCGGCGTCATCGGAAGGGACACTAGAGCTTCCTGGCGTCGGTGAGTGGGTTGGTGAATGATATCGCTCATCCGGTCTCCCGCCGGAGCGCGGAGAGGGTGTCAGCACTGCGGCAGGTTCACGGCGAGGCCGCCGAGGCTGGTCTCCTTGAAGCGCGTGCTCATTTCCCGGCCGGTCTCGCGCATGGCCGCGATGCAGTTGTCGAGGGGCATGAAATGGCTGCCGTCTCCTCGCAGCGCCAGCGAGGCGGCCGCCACCGCCTTGGTTGCGCCGATGCCGTTGCGCTCGATGCAGGGGATCTGTACCAGGCCCGCCACCGGGTCGCAGGTCATGCCGAGGTGGTGTTCGAGGGCGATCTCCGCCGCGTTTTCGACCTGCGCCGACGTGCCGCCGAGAACGGCGCACAGGCCGGCGGCGGCCATGGCGGCGGCGGAGCCCACCTCGGCCTGGCAGCCGGCGTCGGCGCCGGAGATCGACGCGTTGTGCTTGATGAGCCCGCCGATGGCGGCCGCGGTGAGCAGGAAGTCGGGGATGCGGTCCTCGGCGGCGCCGATGCAGTGGTCCCGATAGTATCGAAGCACCGCCGGGACGACCCCGGCCGCGCCGTTGGTGGGCGCGGTCACCACCTTGCCTCCGCCCGCGTTCTCTTCGTTCACGGCCATGGCGTAGACGTTGAGCCAGTCCGTCACCACGTGCGGCTGCATCCGGTTGGAATCCCGTTCGCGGTGCAACTGTTCGAACAGCGCGCTCGCGCGCCGCTTCACGTACAACCCACCCGACAGTTCCCCGCGTGTGGCCAGGCCGCGCTCCACACATTCGTTCATCGCGCTCCAGATGGCCCAAAGCCCGGCGTCCAACTCACCGTCGGACCGCCGGACGCCCTCGTTCGCGCGTTTCATCTCCGCGATGGTCTTGCCGCTCTCGTCTGCCATCCGCAGCATGGCCGCGGCGGTGTCGAAGGGGAACGGATACGTTTGGTCATCATCCTCGCCGGCGGCTGCCGGCACGCCCCGGGCGAGTTCTTCCTCGGTGACGATGAAGCCGCCGCCGATCGAATAGTAGACCTGGGCGAGCCGGACCGCGCCGGCCGAATCCACCGCCTCGAAACGAAGCCCGTTGGGATGACCCGGCAGACGCGCGCGCCGGTCGAAAACCAGATCGCCGTCCGGGTCGAACGCAAGGGACAGGCCGTCCGATGGAGGCAGGAGGCGGTTTTGCCGCAGAGAGTCGAGGTCGGCCTCCGCCCGGTCGAGGTCCAGGTCCGCGGCCCGATGGCCCAGGAGCCCGAGCATGACCGCCCGGTCCGTCGCGTGACCCTTGCCGGTAAAGGCGAGAGAGCCGTGGAGTGAAGCGCGGACGCGCAGCCGGCGGCCCGGCGGCGCTTCGCCCCGGCAGCGTTCCCGAACCAGCTCGACAAAGGCGCCGGCCGCCGCCATCGGCCCCATCGTGTGGGAGGACGACGGACCGATGCCCACCTTGAAGAGATCGAAGACGCTCAAGAACATCGTTCACCAAGCTCCCGGTTCATCGACAGTACACTATTGACAGTAGACTATTGCCGGGTGAATTCAAGCGGCCACAAATACAGTGGCCGCCCGAACCGTCATTCCCGCGAAAGCTTGCCCTCGACCCCGATCGGGGGCGGGAATCCAGGCAGGGTGGGGCGGCTGCAACGGTTCCCTGACTTGGGCTTACATGATGCTTGCAAGGCTGACTGTCCCCCGACATGGGGCGCTCGGTGCCGCGGATGACCGGGTCCCGGGGGGATTAATCGATGGTCGTCCAGCTTAACTTGGCCTTCAGGCCGTTCAGGCGCGTCCAGGCAACAAGCCTCTTGTGTTGAAGCCTGCCGACAACGATACCGGGCGCAATTCCCTGCTCGTCGGCAAATGCCCGGATGGCTTGCTCGCTGAACAGCGATGCGGCAACGAATGGTTCCCACGCGCGTGGCGCGACGAGGGTGTTGGATGCCCACTCGTTGGCCTCAGCTTCCAGCCCGGCGGCGTCTCCGCCACGTTCGTCAACAAAAACGCTTTTCTTGCTGTGAAGAAGAATATGCGCGGCTTCATGGAAGAAGCTGAACCAGAGGTGATCGTCGGACTTGTGCCGGGCGCTTAGCTGAAGAACGGCCTTCCTCGGCGAGAGCCACCAAGCTGCACCGCTGAGGGCTGTCTTCGGCAGCGGAGGTATCAACGCCAGCGCAACGCCGGCCCCGTTGCACAGCTCTTCCGTTCCCTGCAGCGCCTCATCAACCGGTTTACGCGTCAGCTCGCGGATACTCCGAACCGCGTGTTTGAATCGGTTTTCGTCGTAGTCCACGCAATCCTGGCGTTCGGCTTCGAGTTCACCAAGCCGCAGCCAGGTGATCAATGCAGTCTTGTCGCTCTTGAAGCTTGGGGAGTGCCGGAAGCCGACATTCGCGAGGCCGTAGCGTCTGGTCCACGCGTCGATGGAACCGACTCCGAAAAACGCCAGTAACTTGGCTACTGCATCAACATCCGATTCCGGGCGTGGGAAACAGGCTCGCTTGACCAACTCCCGGACCGGAAAGGCCTTGGCCCAGTCCACCGCCGCAGCCGCTTCCTTGGCCTCAGCCTCCCGAGCCCTGTGAAGTTGATAGTCGGACTCGATCCCAAGCCAGATGCCGGCATCAACGCCAAGCACCTTCTCGAACTGGAGCGCCGTGGCCGGTTCGAGCGGTGCCTTGCCTGCGATGATCTCGCTGATCAGCTTGGGAGAGCGTCCGCACCTCCGCGCGAACTCGGCATGCGAAATCCCCTGGACTTCCAGGCGCTCTTCAAGGAGCCATCCCGGCGGGACCGCGTAGTCCGGCTTGTATCGGTTGGTTGCCGTCGCCATGTAGGTCTTCTGCAGCGCAGCCACGCTGTTGAAGGTCCTATCGAGTTTGCGGGTGCGGAAAACGATGTCCATTGACGCGAATCAAATACGTTACCCAACGGGTAACGTATTTGGAGCTAGAGGTCAAATGGAGGGGACAGAAAACAAAGCCCGTTGAGAAATGCCGATGTCAGCGTCGACGCATTGAGGAATGCCCCCGCAAACGGCGGTAGCGCCGGATCAGCGCGTTGGTGGAGCTGTCGTGGTCCAGTTCCGGCGCCGCTTCGCTCTCCAGCTCCGGCACGATGCGTTGCGCCAGGGCCTTGCCGAGTTCCACGCCCCACTGGTCGAAGGAGTTGATGCCCCAGATGGAGCCCTGGACGAAGACCTTGTGCTCGTAGAGGGCGATGAGCTTGCCCAGGATCTCGGGGGTGAGCCGCTCGGCCAGGATGGTGTTGGTGGGGCGGTTGCCCTCGAAGGCGCGGTGGGGCACCTGGAAGGCGGGCATGCCCTCGGCCGCGGCTTCGTCCGCGGTCTTGCCGAAGGCCAGGGCCTCGGTCTGGGCGAACAGGTTGGCCATGAGGAGGTCGTGGTGGTTCCCCAGGGGGTTCAGGGTCCGGCAGAAGCCGATGAAGTCGCAGGGGATGAGCTTCGTGCCTTGGTGGATCAACTGGTAGTAGGCGTGCTGGCCGTTGGTGCCGGGCTGGCCCCAGATGATCGGGCCGGTCTGGTAGTCCACGGGCTCGCCGTCCAGGGTCACGTGCTTGCCGTTGCTCTCCATGTCGAGCTGCTGGCAGTAGGCGCTCAAACGCCACAGGTACTGGTCGTAGGGCAGGATGGAGTGGGTCTCGGCGCCGAAGAAGTTGTTGTACCAGATGCCCAGGAGGCCCAGCAGCACCGGCAGGTTGCGCTCGAAGGGCGTGGTGCGGAAGTGCTCGTCCATGGCGCGGAGGCCGTCGAGCATGGCGCGGAAGTGCTCGGGGCCGACGGCGATCATCAGCGACAGGCCGATGGCGGAGTCGTAGGAGTAGCGGCCGCCGACCCAGTCCCAGAAACCGAACATGTTGTCGGTGTCGATGCCGAAGCGCCGCACCTCGTCGTGGTTGGTGGACACGGCCACGAAGTGGCTGGCCACGGCGGCTTCGTCCTTGAGCGCGGCCAGGCACCATTCCCGCGCCGTGTGGGCGTTCTTCAGGGTCTCCAGGGTGGTGAAGGTCTTGGAGCTGACGATGAACAGGGTCTCGGCCGGGTCCAGGCCATGGGTGGTCTCGGCGAAGTCGGTGGCGTCCACGTTGGAGACGAAGCCCAGCTCAAGGGAGCGCTCGCTGTAGTGCCGCAGCGCCTCGTAGGCCATCACCGGCCCCAGGTCCGAGCCGCCGATGCCGATGTTGACGACGTTGCGGATGCGCTTCCCGGTGTGCCCCTTCCACTCGCCGGAGCGCACCCGGTCGGCGAAGGACGCCATTCGGTCCAGCACCGCGTGCACCTCGGGCACCACGTCCTCGCCGTCCACCAGGATCCGCTGGCCGCGCGGCGCGCGCAACGCCACGTGCAGTACCGGGCGCCCCTCGGTGACGTTGATGCGCTCGCCGCCGAACATGGCGTCGATGCGCGCCCGCAGGCCCGTGGCCCCGGCCAGCTCCAGCAGGAGGCCCAGGGTCTCGTCGGTGACGCGGTTCTTGGAGTAGTCGAGATAGAGGCCCGCGCCCTCCACCGCGAAGCGCTCGCCGCGGGTCGCGTCCTCGGCGAAGAGCGCGCGCAGGTGCACGTCCTTGATTTCGCGGTAATGGGCGGCGAGGTTCTTCCACGCCGGGAGATCGGTCAGGCGATGAGTGGCGATGGCGGCTCCTCCTGGATTATTCGGCCCGGTTCAGCGTTACCGACAGGTCGCCCTTGCTCACGCGCACGTGCGCGAGGTCGGATTTACCGGCGAGTTGCTCCACCAGCGCCACCATCGGCGGCCGCGTGCTCACGTAGGCCTGGGGCGGCGCGGCCGCGCGCATGGCGGCGATTTCCTCTTCGCTCATGAGCCAGCGCAGCAGCAGTTCCTCGTCCGACACCCCGTCGCCGCCGAGGCGTGCGCGCATCTCGGAGAGCGGCGTGTCCTCGACCTCTTGCGCGGCGATCTCCCGCGCCCGGGGCCGGTCGAGGATCTTGTCCTTGACGTTGGGGTCCATGAGCCGGGCGCCTTCCTCTCCGGCCCGCCCCAGGGCGTAGCGGATGACCTGGTCCGTGACCTCCTTGTAGCGCTCCCCGACGATGACGTTGAGCGCCGCCTGGCTGCCCACGAACTGGGACAGCGGCGTCACCATGATGGGGTAGCCGAACTCGGCGCGCACCTGGATGGATTCTTCCAGGGCGCGCGGGAAGCGGTCTCCCAGCCGCACCTTGTCGAGCTGGTGCTGAAGGTTGGACAACATGCCACCGGGCACCTGGTGCTGGTACTGGGCGTAGTCGTACTCCACCGGTTTGCCGATGGGAAAGCCCTCGCGCCGCGCCACGGCCATGAAGTGCTCGGAGACCGGCTCCAGCACCGACTCGTCCACCAGCGGGTTGTAGCCCAGCGCCCGGGCGTTGCTGGCGACGTTGAAGACCGACGGGTTGGAGGAGCTGTCCGCCAGCGGCGGCACCGCGGTGTTGATGCTGCGGATGCCCAGCTCCAGGGCCTCCAGGCAGCACAGCGGCCCCAGGCCGGTGGTGCAATGGGTGTGCAGCTCGATGGGGATGCCGTTGCAGTTCTCGTACATCACCGGCACCAGCGTGCGCATGCGCTCCGGCGTGAGCAGGCCGCCCGGGTCCTTGAGGCAGATGAGCGGCACCTCCAGCGAGGCCGCCTCGCGGGTCTTCTGCGCGAAGTACTCGTCGTTGTGCTTGGGAGACACCGAGTAGATCATGTTGATGATGGGCTTGATGCCCACCTCCCGCGACACCTCCACCTTGCGCTTCCAGCCCGCGTAATCGTTCCACTCCTCCGAGATGCGCGCCTCGCGGATGCCGTTGGCCGCCATGCGCTCCATGAACAGCCGGTACATGGACAGCGGGTTGAACTCGAACGTGTTGACCCGGCCCGCGATGACCCGGAGCGGCGTTTCGGTGATGCGCCCGGCCACCAGCCGCACCCGCTCCCAGGGGTCCTCCTTGAGCTCGCGCACGCACTTCTTGAGGTGCGACCCCGAGATCAGCTCCATGGCCTCGAACCCCGCCCGGTCCATCTGCTCCGCCACGGAAAGCATCATGCCCGTGGTCATGTTCTCCGCCCACAGGCTCTGGTGCCCGTCGCGCAGGGTGGTGTCGACGAAGGTGATGTCCTTGCTCATGTGGTCCTCCAAACCTGCACCTGAACTTATTGCGACGGTGCGTAAATCTCAAGGGTTCAAATCTCTCGCGACGCAGGTGGGACGCTGGGTTAGGGGCGACCGCCGGTCGCCCCTACGGGACTGGGCCCAAAGCCCGTGTGTAACAGCGGTACAGCACCTAGTGTGGTGTCGTGGTGTCTGGTCAATTCGCAAAATAATCTGCGGGTCTTTTCTGTGTTGAGGTCGTTTTATTTGCTTGTTTATCAATATGTTAGGAATATTCTGATTTGAGCCGTAATCGTTATGTAACCCCATTCAATCAAGACCCAGTGTTTGCAAGCGTACTCAAGTCAGTTTGGAGCCTCGGGGAAAGTCACCGTAGCGCCCCGCCGGGCCGGGGTCAATCGCCGGCTTCGTGTCCAGCTGATGCCGGAGAGTTCGACCCGGGGACGGTCGGAAAATCCGCCTGTCACTTGACGGAACCTATGCTCAAAGTTTCGTTCTGAGCGCCGACAGCACCGTTATGTCATTAGTCAGGCACAACATGCGGCGTCAGATGCCGTTGCCCTCGCACTGCCGTGCGCTCCGGCTTCTCCCCTGGTGTTGACGTATGAACGAGTGCTTTCTGAAGCACTCAGTAAAACTCACCGCCAAGGCCGAGCTCACCCTGCAAACGCGCGGTAGACGCTCTCGATCCTGAGGGCAAGCCCTGGATCGCCTGGGACGACAAGCTCACGGGCTTCGGCGTCAGGGTCCACCCCTCGGGCGCCAAGGCCTTCCTCGTAAACTACCGCGCCGGCAACGGCGGGCGCAAGGCGCCCAACAAGCACGTCGTGGTGGGCCGCGCAGGCCGGGTCACCCCGGACCAGGCAAGGCGGCTGGCCCAAGAGCTCCTGGGGCGCGCGGCCGCGGGAGAGGACCCCGCGGGCGAGCGGGCGGATGCGCGTTCTGTGCCTACACTGGGTGAGGTCTACACTGGGTGAGGCCTGCAGGGACCACATGGAGTCGGGCCAGGGTCGCACGGCCAGCACCGAGCGGGGCTACCGGCGGTATGCGGCCTTGTACCTGGCGACTGCCTCTCGCGTCCCCTGGACAATATCAGCCGCCGGGACATAGAGGGTCGTTTCCGGTTGCTCACGGAGCGCCACGGCGAGATGCCCGCCAACCAGTGCCTGTCGTTCCTGCACTCGGTGTACCGCAGGCCGTGCGTGGACCACCAGGGTCTGCGGTACCCTGTGGAGCAGTGGCTTGCGGGCGGGGGGCGGTACCACCGCAAGAGGAGGAAGCGGATATCGTCTCCGACCGAGGTGCTGCCGTTATGGCGCAGGGGAATGGAGGCGGCGGTGGGGAACCCGGTGCACCGTGACGTGTTCCTGTTTGGGCTGTACACGGGGATGCGGCGGAAAGAGATCCTGGCACTCCGGTGGGAGGACGTGGACCTGGACAAGGGGCTGTTCCGGGTGGAGGAGACCAAGACCAGGGTTCCGCTGGAGCTGCCGGTGACGCGGCAGCTGGGGACGATCCTGGCGAGGCGGGCGAGGCCGTGCCCGTGGAGCTTCGCGGGTGGGTGTTCCCGTCCCGGACGAGCGCATCGGGGCACGTGGCGGAGTTGCAGGCGCACTACGGGCGATCGGGCGTGCGGGCGGCGAGAAGTTCTGGTTCCACGGGTTGCGGAACGCGTTCATCACGGTGGCGGAGCGGGAGCTGATGCTGCCGCGATCATTGACGAAGCGGCTGGTGAACCACGCGCGGCCCAATGACGTGACCGAGGGCTACGCCGCGAACTGGACCGTGGAGCAGCTGCGGGAGTCCGCCCAAAGGATCGCAGACCGCATTGACGAACTGACGGGAGCATGCCCCGGCGGGTGCGCTTGATTCGACCATTCTTCACCACGCTACCACCTGTCCAGGTAGAACCCGGAGTTTCCTTCGCACCGTCTCGCGGGTGGCCACGGTGTCCACAGCGGGCGAAGTGGTCGAGCGAGACGTACCCCCCCAGGGTGTATCGTTTTCGTATTTGTTGAGCGAATTTACGGGACGCGACACTAGCTGTACAGCTGAACGAAGCCGCTTCCTGATTACTTTTTGAGTTCTGAGCGCCTTCGCGTACCTCGGAGCTGTTCAATGCTCCTGTTGTAGCATTCCGGCGTACCAAACACTTCCCCTGTGTGCGTCTTTAGGTACTGTAACTCCCAATCGTCACCTCCAGTCCGAGCAAAGATAACCTCTTCCGCCCGTTGAAGTAAATCCCCGTACTTCTCCATCTCTGTCGTTAATTTGCTGAGGTCAATACTCGGAAAGTCTTCGGCACGGCTGACTCTTGTCAGCAGTATCAAGTCTGGGTTGCCTCGCACAACCACTTCCATCAAAATTGGCCTGTCGTCATCTGATTGACGTTCCTTGTACACACTCAAGATTCGTTTTATTTTACCACTAACAAGGTCAGCGATCTCGTCAGCAGTCTTCCTCAGGGTTTCATCAATGGTGTACCGAACGAATTTCTCCACCCGTTTGAGTACCCATAGTCCAACAACAGTAAGGGCTGTACATAACTTCGGATATTCCAAGACAAAGCGTATGAGAGGCTCAGGCTCAAGTGAATGTCGGCCGATGTAACTGCTGCTCATCTTGTCATCAATGCGTTTGACAGCATCCATGAACGCCGCGTGATCTTGTGTATTGTCGAAGTTGGCTAAATCGACGCTCACCGTAACTAGGTCTTGTTCTATTAGTAAGTTCTCAAACTGCCGCACGAAAGGCTTGCGGGCATCTACGAAGTCTAGACAAACAAGCTCGGTGCCGGACCTCGCATGTATTGAGCTCCGCGCATCTTCTTCCACATGAATGCGCGCCATCACAGCGTATTCGGCCCCAAAAGGTTCTACCCAGGCCTCTTTAATTTTGCCGATGGGCATACAAAAAGGATCGTGATTCGATATGAGTGGCAAACACCGGTCTCCATTCACTTGATCTGAAATGGACTCAATGGCCGCTCTTGTTATGTTGACTCTGGTACCACCTTGGTCGACTGGGCCAGTCGTCGCTAAACGGGCAATATATTCAGCCATTTATGTAAATTCCTTTTGGAGGAAGGGTGGACAGTGCGTAGGTGCGGAGACGATAAATTCCGTGCTTTCAACAAGTTGGTCTCGTATCTCCGACGTTTGCCAAGGTCTTACATCGCCGCTTCTCATGCTGGCCGGTATACTCCGGTGTCAATTCACTCGCTTTCGGTACACCTACGGTCCTAAAGCGCGAGACAACCAAGAAAGGGGACAGGGAGTGCAACTTCACCCAAATTCGCGCCATGGCCACAGCCGTCACCCGCTCCCTGGAACCGTACCGCACCGACGTGTGTTGTTGCACCTGCTCGATGGAATCATGTACTCCTCACATCCTCTCACCCGCGCTCATCCAAAACACTTCTCAACGTCTCCGTCTCCAGCAAATCATCCTCACCCTCGGCCACGAACTCCGGCGCCTTGAACAACGGATTGCCCGGTGACCAAAGCTCCACGCTTTCGGTGTGCTGCTCGTAGTATGCGGGGTCGGTGGTAACCCGCAGGCGTTTGGGCATACCCGGCACAAGGAGGCTATATTCCCGCCTCCCCATGGTCTCGACCTCGACGCCCGGAGGCATCAAGGCCGGACAGGAAATGACGCGGTCCAGGTCTTCCATGAGCACGGGGGATGGCGGTCGTTGCGGCATGGTGAGGTCCTCGGTCAGGGCGGCGTCCAGGTCGAAGCCGCCGCGTTCCGCGTCGCTCGCCTGTTGTTCGATGGCTTCCACGACCTCCACGCGTCCTCGTTCTCGTCCGGAGAGCACCGTGTCGGCGATTGCGCGCGGAAGCTGCGCCAGAATCGGTTGCAGGCGCCCCACTACCGTTTCGAACAGCCCAATGCGTTTGCGCAATGCGCGGTAGACGTCGGTCTCGACCGTGCCTTCGTAATGCAGATTGATGATCCGGATCACCGGATGGTGCTGCCCGAGTCGGTCGATACGGCCAATGCGCTGCTCCACACGCATGGGGTTCCACGGCATGTCATAGTTCACCAACGCGCCGCAGAACTGAAAGTTCAACCCCTCGGCCGCTGCGTCCGTGCAGAGCAGCAGGTCTGCCTCGCCGTCCCGGAAACGGTGCTTGGCGTCGTCCCGGCCGATGCGACGCCAGGCGCCATCGGTCCCGGGGACCTCGCCGCCGCGACCCGAGAAGCACAGCAGCCGCAGATTCGGATCCTGTCCGAGTTCCTCGCGAAGAAAATCCATGGTGTCGGTGTACTGGGTGAACACCATGATCTGAGGTGGTCCCACTTCGTTGGACAGGTGGGCGGCGAAGATAAGGTGTATTCCGGGTAGTCGATCATGCCGCCAGGATCCTGTTTAACACGTCCTGCTGTTCCGGTAGAGCCGGCAGAGGGGCAGGTGAGCCGGGGCGCTG
>JAPOPM010000135.1 GCA_026712905.1 Deltaproteobacteria bacterium | reverse complement strand
ACCTGGACGCCGCCTGGAGCGAGGCGGCCAACGACAAGGGATGCCGGGAACCGCGTGATGCTGAGCGCGCTCATCCACTGATGAGGCGGGGCGCGCGGATTCCTGACCGCGTGCGCCGTCTCCCGCCGGGTAGCCGGCGAGCGGCGCGATCTCGTTGGCAGAGTCCCGCTTTGAGTCAGCCTTTCTCGATCAACTCCACTTTTGACCCCGCCTCTTCCATATCTCCCCATGACAGTCCTCGCATGGCGGGCTCCCTTGCCTCCACGGTCCAGGCCCGCGACCTGCTGAGGATCGCGGGCGAGCTGCGCATTCCGAAGCTGGTGCTGGTGGGCGATGCAAAACAACTCGACGCCGTCGATGCAGGCAAGCCCTTCGCACAACTGCAGCAGGCGGGCATGAAGACTGCGGTGATGGACGAGATCATGCGCCAGCGCGATCCCGAGCTCAAGGCTGCCGTGAAGGCGAGCCTCGCGGGCGACATCGGCAAGGCGTTCGAGAAGCTCGGCGCCAACGTGGCCGAGGTGAACCCTCGGAACATCGCCGGTGCGGTGGCGGCGCGCTGGCTCGCACTCTCGCCGGAAGAGCGCGGGCGCACCGGGGTGATGGCCCCTAGCCATGAGCTGCGCCAGGGGATCAACGCGCACATCCGCGAGCGGCTTGCCCTCGAGGGCCGCATCGCGGGGCCCGCCCTGCACACCCAGCGGCTGGTCTCCAGAGGCTACACCAACGCCGAGAAGGCGCTCGCGGCGAACTATTCCCCCGGCGACGTGGTCGCGTTCCACCGCCCGTACAAGCGCCTCGGGGTTGAGAAGGGAGACGAACGCCGCGTCATCCGCGTCGATCACGGCAAGCGGGTGATCCATCTCGAAGGACCGGACGGGGACACAGTCGCCTGGAAGCCGTCGGAAAAATCGGCGGACACAGGGGTGGCGCCGAGGTCTACCGCGCCGAGACCATCGAGTTTCGCGCGGGCGACCGCATCCGCTGGACCCGCAGCGGTGCGGGCCCGGGCCTCGTGAACAGCGGCGCCGCCGACGTCGCGGGCTTTCGGAACGGGCGGGTGACGTTGACACGTGTCCCTTTTGCACCGCACCCTGAAGCGCCGTCCGTCCGTCGGCGTCCCTTGCGTCGACATCGGCGCCGGCCTTCAACAACACTCCAACGGCCGCCACGTGCCCATTCATCGATTTCCTGCCCCCGGCCGGCCGCCATCATGTCGTGGGCGAAGACCTGAGCGGCAAACAGAGATGCTCGCGCTATCTGCACCTCCGCTTCGGTTATGGGCCATGCGCGTTTTTCCAGCCACCGCTCGGCGAGCTCGGCAAGGAGCCGGTTGGCGGTTGTGCCGTTCTCCGGCCGCTTCCTCAAGGCGTTGCCAGAGTTCCTCGTCGATACGAATGTGCTTGTTGACTTGTTGACAGTGTGGGCCACGGCCTTTGCCTCCGCTTGCATCCCGAGGTTCCTTGGTGATGTTTCCGTTTTCGGGGCGTGGCTGGTTCAATTGCCGGCTTGCCTTCCCGACAGTATATCGCAGCCCGTCTCGAATCGCATGAACGGGACGCCGGATTCTTGTTGGACATTGGACAGGGCCGCTGGGGTAATTTTCTGATTCGCATTCGTTTTGTCATAGTCGTGCCTCTGACCACAAGAAAGGAGGCACGACCATGTTTGAAGCTCTCTTCACCCGTCGCCACACCATCGCGCGCTATCGCGGCGCGCCGCTTCTTGACGAGCGGCTTCGCTATCTCAGGCATTGCGCGCAGGGGGGCGCCCGGCGGGTAACGTTGTGCGGGGTTGCGGCTCATCAGGTGCACTCCAGGTCTCGGACGACGGGTGACCGTCGGATTTTTCGAAGCTAAGCGTTTCGCCAACTCGCCAACGGCGACATCCGGGCGAGAAGGGGCAGACGCAAAAGTCATGAGCAGATCGGCAAGTACTCGGTGCTTCCCTAGGCGTTCCCACGAACACGGAGAGTGAGGAAGAACTGTCGGGGGTACCCATCGAGCATCAAGCGTCAACTCTCATCCGCCTTACCGTCCAGTCCGAGCGTTTCGTCCTGCAGGCTCCTGGCGTGTTCCACCGCCGTTTCGAAGTCTTCCAGCCTGTCGAGTTCCACGAGTTCCTGGCGCTTGAGATAAGCAAGCACGTGAATACCCCGGAAGGTTGTCTTGAACAACTCGATCAGTGATCAGTTCAGGCGTCAGGCGGCTTTCGTCAAGGTCGAATCCCTGGGTAGCGGCGCGCGCTGCGGCCTCGCGCACGAACGCGCCGGGCATCATGTCGAGGCGCTCGGCGGCCTGGGTCACGGCTCGCCACTCGTCGCTGGAGAAGCGGATCGAGTGCGGGTATGTCCTGACAGCCATCGATTTT
>JAPOPM010000134.1 GCA_026712905.1 Deltaproteobacteria bacterium | reverse complement strand
TTACGAGATCAAGAACATCAACCCGCCGTCGGACGTGCTCTCCGCCATGGAGAAGCAGATGCGCGCGGAGCGCGAGAAGCGCGCCACCGTGCTGTCGTCCGAGGGCGAACGGGACGCCAAGATCAACGAGGCCGAAGGCGAGAAGCAGCAGGTCATCAAGGCCTCGGAAGCGGCCAAGCAGCGGCAGATCAACGAAGCCGAAGGCGAGGCCGCGGCTATCCTGGCGGTGGCCGCCGCTACCGCCGAAGGCCTCAAGAAGGTGGCCGAGGCCCTCGACACGGAGGGTGGCGACAAGGCCATGCAGCTCCGGGTGGCGGAGAACTACCTCGAACGTTTCGGCAACCTCGCCAAGGAGGGCAACACCCTCATCGTTCCGGCGAACCTGAGCGACATCACTTCGATGATCAGCGCCGCCACCACGGTCCTCGCCCACACCTCGAGGGGAGGCAGCCAGACTCCGGGTCAGAACGCGTAGGTGGAAATCGGCTTCTGAGGGCTGATTGATAAGCCGAGGGGATGAGTATATAGACGGTGGTGTACGGAGGATTCCGATCATGGGGAAAAAGGAGCCAGAGGTAGACCGTCCGACAGTCTACTACACATCTCGGGGCGAGCGTTACGTCAAGGCTGACGAACTACTGCGGAGTACACGCGGGCGGGACGCCGTCAAGAGAATGGCGGACTTTGCCAACAGGCAGCGTGAACGGAAGGCTTCGGAGAGTACACCACACTAGCCTTGCCGCACGTAATGTCGTGCGCGATATAGCTCCTCCAACGAGTAACCACCTTGGCACTGGGTTGGCTGCTGATTCCCGCTCTCGGGGGCTATTGGTTCCTCACGCATTGCAACTGGACGCGTTTCAACGCAGCACGTGCGTCCGGTTATCACCTCTTCTTTCAGGCTGCTATCGCCGGCGCGGTCCTGGTTGTGGTTGCCTACGTCATCGCTTTACTTGGATTCTCTGTGTGCCCGTCTGGCGGTGTATTGTGGAAGTCCTTCGTACCTTTCTCCTACTCGGGCACCGCCGTATTGAGCGCGATGTTGGGGGTCGCGTCGCCACTGGTCTTGAACCGCTTCCACGGCAAAGGAACGGCCACCCGACAAGCCGCACGGGACAAAGGCGACCTGATAGAACTACTCCTGGCGGAGTCGACGGAACGGCAACTGTTCGTCGAGCTCTCGCTACGGAGCGGGAAGTCCTACATCGGATTGGCGCTCAATAGCGGACTCCAGGCCCACGGCGAATCTGACATCGCCCTTATCCCGCTGGCCAGTGGATATCGAGAACCTGAAACTCAAGAACTGAGAATCACGACCTACTATTCCGATGTCATTGAGGAATGGCTTGAAGAGTTGGACGAGCCTACGGAATGGAACGAGGAGCGGGAAGTGTCGGGGGAACGACTTGATGATTTGAACGACTTTAGGATCGTTGTCCCCATGTCGGAAATCGTCTCGGCGCGGTTGTTTGATCTCGATGTGTACGAACGTTTCCAAGAAGAGCCTGGATAGCGGAAGGAGCCGGTGTCCAACGCGCGAGCGTGAACGCTTGACGTCGATGGAAGATCCGAAGGCCGTAGCATTGCTGGCGGGGTTGGTGCGCGCGTTCCGGGCGGGGGACATCGAGATGCGTTTCGATGGAACGGAGCGCACGATCCTTGACCTGCTTTCCGGCGAGGGCCTGGTGGACCTCTCCAACGACGGCTTTCGGCTGACCGAAACCGGCGGGTCCTACGCGGTGCGTTCGCAGGTGCCGCCGGTGACGCCCAAGGGGATTCTGTTTCTGGAGCGCCTCCCCATCGACGAATTCGCGGACCGGCCGGGGCTGTTCCGGTTTCTCGGTTGGTTGTGACGGCGTCCGCTTCCGCGTGAAAGGGAACACACTATGGATGGGCTTGCAGACAAGGTCTCGGCATTCGTCGCCGGCAGCGACTTCGACGGGCTGCCGCCGGAGGTGGTCGCTGCCGCGAAGGCGGCGTTCCTGGACTGCGTCGGGGTGGCGCTGGCGGGCTCGGAGGAGGAGAGCGCGCGTATCTGCGGCGCGCTGGCGCGGCAGGAATCCCGGGTCGCCGAGGCCACGGCCATCGGCCAGGGGTTCCGGACCTCGGCAACCTTGGCGGCCTTGTGCAACGGCACCTCGGCCCATGCCCTGGACTACGACCACAGCTATCTCATGGGGCAACCCACCGCCGGCCTGATCCCGGCGGTGTTGACCATGGGCGAAGCGTCGGGAGCGAGCGGCCGGGATGTCCTCGCCGCCTACGTCGCGGGCTTCGAGGTGGTGTCGCGGCTGGCGCACTCCATGCCGCAGCTCTCCACTCACGGTCACTGGCACGCGACATCGAGCTTCGGAACGGTGGGCGCGGCGGCCTGCTGTGCCAGGCTCGCGGGTCTGGACGCCGGCGCCACCCGCAATGCGCTTGGCATCGCCGCTTCCATGGCGTCGGGAATGGTGTGGAACTTCGCCACCATGACCAAGCCGCTGCACTCCGGCTTGGCTGCCCAGAACGGCGTGCTGGCGGCGCGCCTGGCCGCGCAGGGGTTCACCTCCAGTCCGGCGACGCTGGAGGAAGGGAAGGGGCTGTTCGACTGCTTCGGTCGCGGGCTCGAATGCGACGCGAGCCCGTTCGAGAGCCTGGGACGCGGCTTCGACCTCACCGGCATGGGCGTCAGCATCAAGCCGTATCCCTGCGGCGGCCTGACCCACGCGGCGGTGGACGCGGTGCTGGAACTGCGTCAAGAGGGCCTTCGGCCGGATCAGGTGGATTCCATGCGGGTGGGTGTGACGGCCCAGGTCTTCGACCGGATCATGAACGCGCTGCCGGCGAACGGCATCCAGTCCAAGTTCAGCATGCCCTACATCCTGGCGCGGGCCCTCGCCGACGGGGCGCTCGTGCTGGATACCTTTACGGACGAGGCCGCGGCGGACCCCGCCATCCGGGGCATCGCGGCAAGCATCGTCATGGAGCTGGACAACGGCCTCGTGGAAACCGCGGACGGCGCCCGCCCCGCCGATGTCACGGTCCGTCTCAAGGATGGCGGCGAGTTGCGCCGGCGGGTGGACCACTCACGGGGCAGGCCCGAAAGGCCCCTGACCGCGGCGGAGCTGCGGGACAAGTTCGATACCTGCGCGAGCAGGGCGCTGGACCCTGAGCGGGTCGGGCAAGTCGCCGACCTCATCGACGCCCTGGAGGGCGTGGAGAACATCCGCGAACTCTGCGAACTTCTGGGCGGGTCGAAGTGACCGGCCGGGAATTTCTCAGTTGATGACCGACAGCGCGGTCGCTTCGAGCGCCGTGACCACCATGGCTTCCCGGTCCAGCATGGCCTGGATGTCGGGGACCACTTCGTTCTTCCAGTAGTCGCTCTCCGCGATGGTTTTTGCGAAGGCTTCCTTCTGCTCCGGGCTGTCGAAGCGGCGCAGCCAGACGTAGGTGTTGTCGTCGTCCCGGCCGGTGAAGCTTCCGGAAACCACGACGCCGTTGGCGGCGTGGAACGGAAGGATCTTCTCTTCCATGGTCTTGACCCAGGCGTCGCGTTGGCCGGGCTTGGTCTTGTACTGGCGCAGTTCAAAAAACATGAAGTCTCCTTTGGTGTTGGCGGCGCCGGGTCCGGCCAGCGCTACTCCTTGCCGTTGTCCGATCCGTCGTCCTCGAACTCCGGAACCCAGCCTTCGCCGAACTCCTCGGACTCCTTGAAGCCTTCCGTCCGCCACTCGTCGATGAGTTGCCGGATGGGGATCTTGCGCCGCATGAGCCCCTTCATCAGGTCCTTGTACATGGGCGCCACATGCGTCTGGGCGTTGATGGGGCAGACCGTCAGGCAGATCTTGCAGCCCTCGTACTGCTCGAAGAAGGGCCGGCATTGCGGCGTGTCCACGTGCCAGCGCAGGATGCCGAAGATGTCCTGCTTCTCGGGCACGATGGCATCGCCGGGACACAGGTTCGTGCAGGCATTGCAGCGCAGGCAAAAGTCGTCGAAGCCGTAGTTGGCCGGCTGTGCCTCGGGAATCAGCGGCATCTCGGTGGTCACCGCTCCCAGCCGCACGCTCGGGCCGTATTTCTTGGTGATGAGGGAGCCGTGACGCCCGAGCTCGCCGAGGCCGGCCTTCCACGCCACCGGAATGAAGAGGATGTCGCCCTCGTTGGGATATCCCACCGCATGGTAGCCGTAGGAGCGGATGTACTGGGCCAGCCGGACGGAGACGTCCGACAGCAGGTAGTACACCTTGTGCACCTCCATCTGCGCCAAGGGCCCCAGCCGCTTCATCTCCTCGAAGTCCATGTGGATGGCGAAGGAGATGGCGACCTTGTGCCCTTCCGGCGGCTTGGTGCCGCGCACGTAGTCGAACTCGTCGATGGGCGCCACGCCGACGATCTCGGCTCCCATGTCCAGCGCCACCTTCTTCATCGTGCGGGTTACCCCCGCCCAGTCCTTGGTCTCCAGGCGGTCGGGATTGACCGGACCGTCGTGCAGGTTGCGGCGGTCGTGGTCCTCCCGCATGAACATGAACCGCCGGGTCTGCGGATGGCGTTTCGCCTTGGTGGTGGCGCCCACCTTCTTGTTTGGGAAAGGCCACTGCTTGATGGGCTGCTCCCGGCGCTCGGTGAATATGATGCCGCTGGGCTCCATGCGTTGCTCCTCTCGTCACGGATCCTCGCGCAGGCCGAAGCCCCGCGGGAACTCCTTCCGGTTCACTCTTACCAGAGGTGCCCCGTGGATTCCATGTCTTGTTTGTCCCCTGACCATTCGGCCCCGTTGCGAGTGTTTGAATTGTCCGTATATATAGAGAATATTTTTCGCCAATGGACAAATCTCCAAAGAAGCGACAGAGAAGGAATGCTTCCCATGTGCCTCGCCGGGCTCAGCTCCTCGACATCGCGGCCGATATCCTCGTAGAGCGGGGATATCGCGACACCACCATGCTGGAGGTGGCTCAACGGGCATCGGCGTCGAAGGAGACGCTCTATGCTTGGTTCGGGGACAAGCTGGGGCTGTTCGAGGCAGTGGTCCGCCGGAACGCTGCGCGTACGCGTATGACAGTCACTGGGTATCCCGACCGTGAAGTCCCGGTCGAGTCCGTATTGACCGACTTCGGCCGGGTACTGGCGGCAGTGCTTCTTGACGAGCAAGCCGTCGCCATTGACCGCGCTGCCGTTGCCGAGGCGCGCTCGGCGCCCTCGTTGGCCGAAAGCGTCGCGAAACTGGGCCGTGATTCCACGTTGCGTACCTTCGCCGGCTATCTGGAACGGTGCGAGGCTCGCGGCGTGCTCCGGATCGACGATGTGCACGACGCGGCGGAGACTTTTCTCGCCCTCCTCCTCGGAGATGCGCATACACGAAGGTTGTTCGGGGTGATCGAGAAACCGTCCGGAGCCGATATCGAGGACAAGGCCGAACGAGCCGTGCGGAAGTTCCTCCGGCTGTACGGCAGACAGCGCGAGCCGTTGACGTAGTCCGCGTATACCCACTAAATCGACCATGCTGGCGCGGCCCGACGCCTACGGCGTCCGTGCACGCTTGTTTTGCCCGCCTGCCTCCTTTACGGTTCGGAGATAGCCTCAAAGGCATCGAACCTGGCGCCTTGCGCACCGGACCCCCTGGAGGAACCACATCATGCAAATGACCGCGGGACATGCGGTCGCCGAAGTGCTGGCGCAACTCGGCGTCCGCAAGGTGATCGGCGTCGTGGGTTCGTGCATGCTCGAGATACTCGACGGCATGTACGGTCGGGACGACATACAGTTTCTCTCCACGCGACACGAGCAGGCCGCCGCCCTCATGGCCGACGGCTTTGCGCGCATCGCCGGCCGGCCCGGCGTGTGCATCGCCACCAACGGCCCCGGCGCCACCAACCTGTTGACCGGTGTGGCCAACGCCTTCCACGCCCAGAGTCCCGTGCTGGTCATCACCGGCGCGCCCATGCTGAAGGACATGTTCCGGGATTCGGCCCAGGAGCTCGATCAGCAGGCCATCTTCCGGCCGGTGGTCAAGTGGTCCGCGCAGGTGCGCAAGCCCGAGCAGGCGGCGGCCCTCACCTGGGAGGCCTACCAGCGCACCATGACGGGAGTACCCGGCCCGGTGCACCTGGACCTGCCGCGCGACGTGTTGAACGAGAACGTGGAGATGCCGGACATGGGCCGGCTCTTCCGAAGCGACGTGGCTGTCGCGGCGCCCGACGCCGAAGCCTTGGCCGCGGCCGCGCGGCTGCTCGAGAAGGCGCGCCGGCCGGTGCTGTTGGCCGGCGGCGGCGCCCTCTGGTCGGAAGCCAGCGATGAAGTCGTAGCGCTGTCCAAGCGCCTGGGCGCGCCCGTCATGTCCTCCACCGGCCGGGACGACGTCCTGCCCCGGTCCTACCCGCTGTACCTCGGCACCATCGGCCGCGGCGCGCTGCCCGAGGCCCAGGCCTTCTTCAAGCAAGCCGACCTGGTGCTGGCCGTGGGCACGAGCCTGGGCCACCTCACCACCTTCTGGCACCCGGACTTTTTCGCTCCCGGAACCCGGCTCATTCACGTAGCCCAGGACCGGAACCACATCGGCCGGGTCTACCCCGCGGACGTGGGCATTCAGGCCGACGCCCGGGTCGCCGTCAAGGCGCTGTTGCGGGCGGTGAAGCAAAACGGGGGGACGCGCGTGGGCTGGCTCAGGAAGGCCGCCGCCGTACGCGCCGCGCAGGACAAGCACCGGAACCGGGCGGCCCGCTTCGACGGCCGCCCCATCGACCCGCGCCGGGCCCACGCCGCCCTGAGCAAGGTCTTGCCCAAGGACGCCATCATCTCCATCGACGCCGGTGTCGGCCCCGGCTACGTCTACGAGTACCAGACCTTCGAGCGCCCGCGGAGCCTGCTGGCGCCCCAGGGCCTCGCCGCCATCGGCATCGGCTACCCGGTGGGCCTCGGCGCCAAGCTCGCCGCCCCGGAGCGCCCCGTGGTCACCTTGAGCGGCGACGGCTCCTTCCTCTACAACGGCGCCGAACTGGAAACCGCCGTGCGCGAGAACATCCCGACCACCTGCATCATCCTCAACAACTTCAACTACGGTTCCGAACGCGCCTACCAGAAGTTCTATTACGACGAACGCTACATCGGCGACACCATCGGCAACCCGCCCTTCGACGAGTACGCGCGCGTCTTCGGCGCCGCCGGCCTGCGCGTCACCGAGCCCGGCGA
>JAPOPM010000133.1 GCA_026712905.1 Deltaproteobacteria bacterium | reverse complement strand
GTCGTTGCTGATGTCCACGTCGTCGTCCACGCAGATGACGAACTTCAGGAACGGGTCGGCGGCGAACGCGGCCATGGCGGCGTTCTTGGCGTCGCCGTCGATCATGGACCGCTCCATCTGGACGTAGCAGATGTAGCGCGAACGCCCGCAGGGCGGCACGTACACCGCCTTCACGCCGGCGCTGGCGATGCGGCACGTGTGGTAGATGTAGCTGTTGCGCGTCACCCCCGAGAGCAGCAGGTTGTCGGCGTGGCCCACGAACGAGCTCTGGTAGAGCGCGTTCTTTCGCATGGTGATGGCCTTGACGTACACCACCGGGTTGACGCGCATGGGTCCGTAGGTGCCGGGATACTCGCCGAAGGGGGCTTCTTCCTCCATCTCGGTGGGATGGATCTCGCACTCCAGCACGATCTCGGAGCTGGCCGGCACCTCCACGTCGATGGTCTTGCACTTCACCAGCTCCACCGGTTTGCCGAGCATGGAGCCGGCGATGCTGAACTCGTCGGTGTCGATGGAGGTGAAGCTCAGGTTGCCGATGTTCATGGCCGGGTGGCCGCCGATGACCGCGGCCATCTGCGTGGGCAGGCCCCGGGACTTGTTCTTCTTGAGGATGTAGTGGCCGTGGGCGGTCTCGGAGATCTGGATGCCGAAGCGGTTCTTGCCCTTGAGTTGCAGCCGGTAGATGCCGGCGTTGCGGATGCCGCTGTCCGGCTCCTTCATGACGTCGAAGGCGAGCGTGATGTAACGGCCGGCGTCGAGCTCGTGGTACTGCAGGATCGGCAGCATGGTGACGTCCACGTCGTCGCCGGTGAGCACCACCTCCTGGCACGGCCCGCTCTCCACCTCCACCGGCGGCAACGGGTTCGCCTCGCGCCTGCCGTATTCGTGGATGAAGTCCGCGGGTGTGGCGTCGTAGGGCAGGCCGATGGCCATGGCCAACCGCGGGAAGCTCGCGTGCATGTTGGTGACCAGAGGGATGGACGACCCCTTGACGTTCTCGAAGATCACGCACGGAAACTGCTGCTGCCGTTCCAGCTTCGCCAGAATGCCTGTCACTTCGAAGATCGGGTCCACCTCACGGGTGACCCGGATCACCTCGTCGGGATAATTCGCCTCGAGGAACGCGATGGCTTCCCCGAGGGTCTGTCCCATTGAACTGCTCGTGTTCGTTGCTGCTGTCATGATGGCGGACGGCTTAGCATGCAGCCTTTTTTGCCGCAAGCCGGACCCCTGGAGCACCCCATGGATTCCCGCTTCCGCGGGAATGACGATAAGGGGCTACAGTACCGGAGGCGATACAAGACCGCCGTTCCCGCGGAACAGGGTGTGTCAAAGCCTCGTCCGGACAAGGATTGGCGCCGTCCCCCGATTCGTCATTCCCGCGGAAGCGGGAATCCAGGGGTGGCGAGGCGGGGAAACGCCCTTGTAGTGCCCCACCACCGCCCCTGGATTCCCGCTTCCGCGGGAATGACGAATCGGGGGACGGCGCCAATCCATTTTGACACAGCCTGGAAAGCGGAAATCCAGGGGTGGGGAGAGGTCAATCGCGGTGACCGCGTATCAGCGCCAGGACCCGCTCGGGCGTCACCGGTGTCTCGGAAATTTCCACCCTGGCGACGGGCCGCAGGGCGTCCACCACGGCGTTGGCCACGGCCACGGGCGGGGCGATGGCGCCGCCCTCGCCGATGCCCTTGAGGCCCAGGGGGTTGAGTGGGGAAGGGGTCTCGAGGTGCACCTGCTTGATGGCGGGTATCTCGCCGCAGGTGGGCATCAGGTAGTCCATGAAGGTGCCGGTGAGGAGCTGTCCCAGGTCGTCGTAGACGAATTCTTCGTAGAGGGCGCCGCCGATCCCCTGGGCGACGCCGCCGCGCACCTGGCCTTCCACAAACAGCGGGTTGATGGCCGGCCCGGAGTCATGGGCCACGGCGTAGTCCAAGAGTTCCACTTCGCCGGTTCCCGCGTCCACCTCCACGACAACCACGTGGGCGGCGTGAGCCCAGGTCACGGTCTGGGGCACGTAGTAGTAGCTTGCCTCCAGGCTGGGCTCCATTCCTTCGGGCATCCTCGAAGCCCAGCCGGGCACCGCGGCGCCGGCAAGCTCGGCCAGGGAGAGGCCGCGGTCCGGCCGCTCCGCCACGAAGACCCGCCCGTCGCGCGTGGTCAGGTCGTCGGGGTTGGCTTCCAGCAGATGGCCGGCCAGCTCGAACACCTTGGCCTTGAGGCGCCGGGTGGCCTCGTGGATGGCGGTGCCCGCGTTGACGGTGCTGCGGCTGGCGAAGGTGCCGCAGCCGTAGCGGATGGCCGCGGTGTCGCCCCCGACGACGGTGACGTCCTCCGGCGCCACGCCCCAGAGGTCGGCGGTGAGTTGGGAGAATACGGTCTCGTGTCCCTGGCCGTGGCCGCTGGCGCCCACCGACACCAGCAGCTTGCCGGAAGAGTCCACTTCCACCCGGGCGCCCTCGAAGGAGCCCACGCCGGTGCCCTCGGTGTAGAAGCCGATGCCCACGCCCACGTAGCGGCTGTCTCGTGGCGCTTCTCCGTCACGAAACCCTTCACGTTCGGTCGCGGCCTCCGCGTCGTCGGCGTTGGCCCGTTCAGAGGCGGCTTTCGCGTCGCGAGCGTTGACCCGTTCAGGCGCGGCCTTCGCGTTCGTCGGGGCCTCTCCGCCGCGCGCGGCCTCCTTCTGGATGGCGCGCACCTCCTCGTAGCGGCACGCGTCCAGGGCCTTGCGCAGCGTGGCGGGGAAGTCGCCGTTGTCGTAGCGCACGGGCATGCCGTCGCGATAGAGGATGCCGGCGTCGTACGGGATCTCCTCGGGCTGCACGAAGTTGCGGAAGCGCACTTCGGCCGGGTCGAGGTCCAGTTCCGCGGCGATGCGGTCGATGCAGCGCTCCATGACGAACACCGCTTCGGGCCGGCCGGCGCCGCGATAGGGCGCGTTGGGGACCTTGTTGGTGGCCACGCAGGTGCCGGTGACGGCGAGGTTGGGCACCCGGTACGGTCCCTGCAGGTGGGCCGAGGTGTTGTAGGCATCGGTGAGGCCCATGGGGTTGTAAGCGCCGTTGTCCAGCAGGAAGCGGTCCTTGAGCGCGAGGATGCGGCCGTCGCCGTCGAAGGCCAGCTCCACGTAGTGGATCTGGTCCCGGGCGTGGGCGGTGCTGATGAAGTGCTCGCGCCGGTCCTCGATCCACTGTACCGGCCGGCCCAGTTCCAGGGCGAGGTAGGGCACCAGCACCTCCTCCGGGTACACCACCACCTTGGGGCCGAAACCGCCGCCCACGTGGGGCGCCACCACGCGGATGATCTCCTCGGCCAAGCCGAGCTGGGAGGCGATCTGCCGGCGCACGCTGTGGGGCACCTGGGTGGAGGACCAAACGGTCAGGCCGCGCGGCTTGACCTCGGCGTTGGCCACGACGCCCCGGCCCTCCATGGGAATGCCGCCGTGGCGCCGGTGGTGCAGACGCTCCTCGATGCGGTGGGGCGCGTCCGCCAGGGCCCGGTCCACGTCGCCCTTGGCGATGCTGAAGTGGAACACCACGTTGTCATCGGCGTCGTCGTGGATGCGTACCGCGTCCGGTTCCAGCGCCGCCTCCGGGTCCACCACCGGCGGCAGCTCCTCGTAGTCCACGGCGATGCCGTCGAGCGCGTCCTCGGCCCGGTAGCGGTCCTCGGCCACGACCATGGCCACGGGCTCGCCCACGTAGCGCACCTTGTCCAGGGCCAGCACTCGGGCGCGCGGTCCCTTGAGCACGGGCTTGATGGCGTTCAGCCAGGGGGGCGGGTGGAACTCGAAGCTCGAAGGGAAGGGCGCGATGGCGTCGCGCACGTCCGCACCCGTGAGCACCCGCACCACCCCCGGCATGACCAGAGCCGCGCTCACGTCGATGGCGCGGATCCGGGCGTGGGCATGGGGGCTGCGCAACACCGCCGCGTGCAGCATCCCGGGAAACCGCAGGTCGCCCACGTAGGTGCCTTGTCCGCGCAGCAGCGGCTCCGCTTCGCGCATGGGTATGCTGCGCCCCATGTGGCGCATGGCGCCCTGGTCCTTCATGGTCTCACTCGCGGGACTCAATCGGTGATCGTCCAGATGTCGTACAGCAGCTCCATGCGGCGGAACATCATCTCGCGCGTCTGCTGCTGCAGGTTGGCCGAGGTGAGGTAGCGGCGTGCGATCTCTTCCGCCAAGGAGCCGTGCTCCTCGTCGGCCTCCACGTGCACGGTGAAGAAGCGCACGGACTCGGGTGACATGCCGTAGCTCTTCATGAAGCCGTTGCCCAGCAACGCCGCGGCCGGTCCGAACGTGCCCTCGGCGCCTATCTGGGCGGCCATCACCACGAACCACGGATGGGTGTGGATCACCAGTTCGGCGAAATAGAGGTGCGCGGCGGTGGCCGGCAGCAATTGCGGATGTTCCAGGTCCGCCCGCGTGAGTCCGATGGCCTCGGCGAATTCCACGAACATGTCCGGATGGCCGGAGGCGCCGGGCAGCAGGCCGCGGGTTTCCTCTTCCGCCACTTCGAACAGCTTGGGGGCGAACTCGGGGTCGCTGCACGCCACGTAACGCAGCAGGGCGATGCGCGGCACCGCGGCGCGGAACTGGTAGTCCTGTATCGCCCAGGTGCGGATGTGGTCCATGGAAGCGGTGCCCTCGCACACGGCCTTCACGAACGGATGGTTGATGCGCAGCTTGTGGAACGTCGCGATCTCCTTCTTGAGTTGCTCGACGAACTGGTCGGACGACAGGGTCGTGCTGCTCATGCGCTTGCCTCCTGTGACGCAGGGTTGAAATACGCGTAGGCTATCGGCTTTACGGCGAGAATGCGAGTTGGTCCGGCCGTGTCGCGGCGGCGCTTGGTTGCCGTCAGGCCCGCCGGTCCGCCCCCTTGCCGCGATCGCCGTTGCCGTGTCAATCGCAGGAGTGCTAAGATCGTCGCGCGCCGGAGGGCGTCAAACTCGAAGGAGGTAACACCATGAAGATTTTCAGGCTTCCGGCCGCATTGTTTGCGGCTTTGTCGATCGTCACGGGGGCGGCATGGGCGGAGACCGTCAAGGTGGGCGTGATCCTTCCGTACTCCGGCCCGAACGCGCAACTGGGGCAGCAGGTGGACCGGGGCTTCGAGCTTTACCAGAAGCTTCATTCGAAGGGGACCGGAGAACACAAGATCGAGATCATCAAGCGCGACAGCACCGGTCCCAAACCCGACGTGGCCAAGCGCCTTGCCACGGAGCTCATCACCCGCGACAAGATCGACATCCTCGCCGGCGTGGTCTACTCCAACAACGCTTTCGCCATCTCCGACGTGACGCGCAAGGCCAAGGTGCCGTTCCTCATCATGAACGCCGGGACTTCGGCGATCACCACGCGCTCTCCCTACACCGCGCGTGTGTCGTTCACCATGTGGCAGGCGGCGTACCCGCTCGGGAAGCACGCCTACGAGAAGATGAACATCCGCACCGCGGCCGTGGCCTATGCCAACTACTCGCCGGGGAAGGACAGCAAGACCGCGTTCACCAAGGCGTTCACCGCCGCGGGGGGCAAGGTCGTGGCGGACATCCCGTTCCCGTTCCCGAAGATTCCGGACTTCACGCCGTTCCTGCAGTCGGTGAAGGATGCCAAGCCCGATGCGCTTTACGTGTTCATTCCGGCCGGCAAGTGGGCCACCGGCGTCATGAAGACCTACGACGACCTGGGCATGAGGGCGGCGGGCATCGAGCTCATCGGCCCGGGTGACATCACCCAGGACTCGGAGCTGCCCAACATGGGACAGGTCCCCCTGGGCGTCGTCACCATGCATCACTATTCCGCGGCCGCGGACCGAGCCGAGAACAAGGCCTTCGTGAAGGCCTGGAAAGAGGCTTACGGCGCCGACAGCACGCCCGACTTCTTCAGCGTCCAGGGTTGGGACGGCATGGCCGCGATCCACGAGGCGGTGCGGCGCCTGAACGGCAAGATCGACGCCGACAAGGCCCTGGCGGTGTGGAAGGGATGGAAGTTCAACAGCCCGCGCGGTCCCATCATGATCGATCCCGAGACGCGTGACATCGTGCAGAACCAGTATCTGCGCAAGGTCGAGAAGCGCGACGGCGCCCTCGCCAACATCGAGACCGACACGCTCGAGATGGTCAAGGACCCGTGGAAGGAACTGGAGAAGAAGAAGTAGCGTGCTGGCAGGTATCGCGCCGCCCCGCGACGACGTGGGGCGGCGCGCCCGCACCGCCGCGGGTTCCTTGCACCCGCCTGTGGCCACGCGACCCGAAGCGCCGGACGGTCAACCGTCACTCCGTCAGGCAACCAAGTCATTCCTGACTCTCTATTATCCGTGATCAATTCCCTCGTCAGCATTGCGTTCGACGGCCTCGCGTTCGCAATGGTCCTGTTCATCATATCGGTGGGCCTCTCCGTGACCATGGGCCTCATGGGCTTCGTGAACCTGGCCCACGGCATGTTCGCCATGCTCGGCGGGTACATCGCGGTGTCCTTCATCCGCGAACTTGGCGTGCCGTTCCTCCTGGGGGCGCCGCTGGGTTGCGTCGCGGTGGCGCTCATCAGCGTCGTGCTGGAGCGTACGCTCTACCGCCGCCTTTACGGCGCCGACGAGCTGCAGCAGGTCCTCCTGACCATCGGCCTCGTGTTCATGGGGATTGCCGTGTGCACGTTCATCTGGGGGCCGCTGAACGTGCAGCTCGATGTCCCTTCCTATCTCAAGGGGCAGGTGGACCTCGGGTTCCGGCGCTTCCCCACCTACCGCACGTTCATCATCCTGGTGAGCTTCGCGGTCATCATCGCCCTCTGGTACGGGTTCGAACGCACGCTGCTGGGAGCCAGGGTGCGCGCCGCGGTGGACAACCAGCGCATGGCCGAGACCGTGGGCATCAACATCCGGCGGCTGTTCACGCTGACCTTCGCGCTCGGGAGCGCACTGGCGGCGCTGGGAGGCGCGCTGGGCACGGAGATCCTCGGGCTGACGCCAACGTATGCCTTGGAATACCTGGTCTATTTCCTCATCGTGGTGGCGGTGGGCGGTCTTGGGAGCCTGCGGGGGGCCTTTGCCGCCTCGCTGATCCTCGGCATCGTGGACACCGCGGGAAAATACTACTTGCCCGCCTTCGGCGCCTTCTTCATCTTCGCGGTCACCATCATCCTGCTGCTGTGGCGCCCGCAGGGGCTTTACGCCCGATAGGGCAGGGGCTGCCCAGGATCCGGTATGGAACAGCCGGCTTTACAGAACCTGTCTCGAACCGCCGCCATCCGTCCCGCGGAGGTGCTTCCCTGGCTGGTCGCGGGCCTGGGGTTCTTCCTGTTCCCCGATTACCTGCAACTGGGTTCCCAGATCCTTATCATGGTGCTTTTCGCCATGTCGCTGGACATGATCCTGGGTTACGCGGGCATCGTGTCCCTGGGCCACGCGGCCCTGTTCGGTACAGGGGCGTACGCCGCCGGCATCCTGTCGGCGCACGTGGGCTGGAGCGAACCCTTGAGCGGGCTGGTGATCGCGGGGCTGGTGGCGGGCGTCGTGGGCTTCGTGTGCGGCGCCGTGATCCTCTATACGCGCGGGCTGACCCTGTTGATGCTGACGCTGGCGGTGACGATCCTGTTGCAGGAACTGGCCAACGAGCAAGAGCACTGGACCGGCGGCGACGACGGCCTGCAGGGCGTGGTGATGCAACCCCTGTTCGGCGTCTTCGAGTTCGACCTCTACGGCCAGACCGCGTACCTCTACGCCCTGGCGGTGTTGTTCGTCATGTTCCTGGCCGCCCGCGCCATCGTGAACTCGTCCTTCGGCCAGTCGCTGCGCGGCATCCGGGAGAACGAAAGGCGCATGCACGCCATCGGCTGTCCGGTGTATCGGCAGATGCTGCGCGCCTACACCATCGCCGCGGTCATGGCCGGCGTCGCCGGCGCCCTGTTGGCGCAGACCACGGAGTTCGTGGCCCTGGACGTGCTTAGCTTCGAACGTTCCGGCGACGTGATGATCATGCTGATCCTCGGCGGCACCGGCCGGCTGTACGGGGCGTTCATCGGCGCGCCGCTGTACATGATCCTCCAGGACCAGCTCGCCAAGCTGAGCCCGGAGTACTGGCTCTTCGGCATCGGCGCGCTGCTGGTGGCGACCATCCTGTACGCCCCCGAGGGCATGCTCGGCTTGACGGAGCGTCTGCGCGCATGGGTCAGGCGGGAGGATTCGTGAGCGAGCCTCTGCTGGAGGTCCGCGACCTGTCCAAGAGCTTCGGCGCCCTGGTGGTGGCGGACGCGGTTTCCCTGACCCTGAGGCCCGGCGCCCGGCACGCGCTCATCGGCCCCAACGGCGCGGGCAAGACCACCTTGGTGAACCTCATCACCGGCACCGTGGAGCCCTCCGCCGGCGTCATTCTGCTGCACGGCCAGGACATCACCCACTGGCCCCAGGCGCGCCGGGTGAAGCGCGGACTCGCGCGCACCTTCCAGATCAACACCCTGTTCCGCGGCTTGAGCGTCCTCGAAAACGTCTCGATGGCGGTCAGCGAGCGGCGCTCCCTTTCGGCCCGACTGTGGCGCCGCGCCGACGCGCGCGGCGACGTCATCGCCGAGGCCATGGCGCTCCTCGAATCCGTCAAGCTCGACGCCGACGCCCAACGGCAGGTGCGCGAGCTTCCCTACGGCCGGCAGCGGCTGGTGGAGCTGGCCATCGCCCTGGGCCTCCACCCCAAGGTGCTCTTGCTGGACGAGCCTGCCGCCGGAGTGCCGTCCACCGAGAGCCACGTGCTTCTGGAGGCGGTCGCAGGCCTGCCCGAGTCCATTGCCGTGTTGATGATCGAGCACGACATGGACATCGTCTTCCGTTTCGCACAAAGGATCACGGTGCTGGTGTCGGGCGCGATCCTCACCGAAGGCACCCCCGCCGAGGTGGGTTCGGACCCCCGGGTCCGGGAGGTCTATCTGGGCGAGAATGCCGAGTTGCACGGAGGAAGGCGTTGAACACCCCGGAGAACATGGCCCCCGGGGCGATCTCGGACCAGGTCCTCGTCCTCGCCGGCGTCCATGCCGGGTACGGCCGGACCGTCGTTCTGGAGGACATCGACCTGGCCCTCGACCGCGGCGGACGGGTGAGCATCATCGGCCGTAACGGGGTGGGGAAGACCACGCTCCTGGGAACCGTCCTGGGTTACACGACGCTCCATTCCGGGCGCATCGAGCTGGCGGGGCGTGACATCTCCAACGCCAGAACCTACGACCGTGTGCGCGCCGGCCTGGGTCTGGTGCCCCAGGAACGCGAGGTGTTCCCGTCGCTGAGCGTGTACGAGAACCTGGCGGTGGCGCGCCGCGCCGGCGGTTGGACCTTCGACCAGGTCTACGAGCTGTTCCCGCAACTGGGCTCGCGCACCACCCACAAGGGGAACCAGCTCTCCGGCGGCGAGCAACAGATGCTGGCCATCGCAAGAGCGCTCGTGGGAAACCCCGCGGTGCTGCTCATGGACGAACCCACCGAAGGCTTGGCGCCGGTCATCATCGAGCAACTGGTGGACGCCATGCACACCCTGCGCGCCCAGGAAGGCCTCACCATCATCCTGGTGGAGCAACACACCGGCATCGCCCTGGAGTTCTCCGACCGCACCGTGGTCATGAACCGCGGCCGCATCGTCTACGACGGCCCCAGCGCGAACCTGGCCGGAGATGAAGCGCTGCTCAACTCGCTGGTGGGCGTGGCCGGGGAGTGACGCCCGATGTGTCAGCGCGCGCAACCGTCATTCCCGCGCAACAGGCTGTGTCAAAGCGTCGCCCGGACAAGAATCGGCGCCAACCCCCCGATTCGTCATTCCCGCGGAAGCGGGAATCCAGGGGTGGTGAGGGGGGGAATGCCGCTGCAGTACCTCACCCCGCCCGGATTCCCGCTTCCCAGGCTGTGTCAAAGCGCCGCCCGGACAGAATTGGCGCCAACCCCCGATTCGTCATTCCCGCGGAAGCGGGAATCCAGGGGTGGTGAGGCAGGGAAATGCCGCTGCAGTACCCCACCACCGCCCCTGGATTCCCGCTTCCGCGGGAATGACGAATCGAAGGGACACTGTTGCGCGGGAATGACGGTTCGGGTTGCGGGCGGCTTGAACTCCAGGAACGTTTGTTGGACAATCGGTGTCGTTTCATGTCTACTCATTTCCATATCGTATCGTATCCCGCAGGAGGCTCGCGGTGGGATCGTTGCAAGACTTGAGGAGCCGCCATGAAGAAGTCCGATAAGGGTGAAAAGCTGGATCGGCGCGAACTCTTTCGACGGGGCGCTGTGGCCGGGGTAGCCGCGGGGCTGTTGCCCTTCACGGGGACGGGAGGCGCGACGGCGCGCGCCGCGACCCGGGCCGAGGTGAAACGCTACGTCACCTTGGGCCGCACTGGACTCGAGATCTCCGACATCTCGTTCGGTTCCAGCCGCCTCGACGCCGGCGAGGAGCACTTGGTGCAGGACGCGCTGGACCGCGGCATCAACTACTTCGACACGGCCGACAGCTACCGCGGCGGCGATTCCGAGATCACCATCGGCAACGCCCTCCGAGGCAAGCGCGACAAGGTTGTCATCGCCTCCAAGACCCACACCAGTTCGAGCGAGGGCAGAGCGTCGATGATGCGTTCCCTGGAAGCAAGCCTGCGGCGGCTTCAGACCGACTACGTGGACGTGTACTTCACTCACGCCGTCAACGACATCGGCCGCCTCGAGAACCACGAGTGGCACGCCTTCGTGGAGCAGGCCAGGAAGCAGGGCAAGATTCGCTTCACCGGCATGTCCGGCCACGCCGGGCGGCTCATCCAGTGCCTGGACTACGCCCTGGACCGGGACATGATGGACGTCCTCCTGGTGTCCTACAACTTCGGTCAGGACCCGAAGTTCTACGAGCGTTTCACGAGCGGCTTCGACTTCATCGCGCGGCAGCCCGATCTCCCGCGTGTGCTTGAGAAGGCAAAAGCGAAGAACGTGGGCGTCATCGCCATGAAGACCCTCATGGGCGCCCGTCTAAACGACATGCGCCCGTTCGAAAAGGACGGCGCGACCTATGCCCAGGCGGCGTTCCGCTGGGTGCTGTCCAATCCCGATGTGCACGCGCTGATCATCTCCATGACCGGCTCCGGCGTGATCAAGGAATACCTGGGGGCCTCCGGCTGGACCACCGCGGCGCGCGGCGACTTCGAGCTGCTCAAGGGCTACGCGGCCATGAACGGCGCTTCCTACTGCCGCCACGCGTGCAACGACTGCGAAGGCGCCTGCCCCTACGGCGTCCCCATCGCCGACGTGCTGCGTACGCGCATGTACGCCCGCGACTACCAGGACGAGAAGCTGGCGCGCAGCGAATACGCCCTCCTCGGCCGGGGCGCCGAGGCGTGTCTCACCTGCCCGACCCAGGCGTGCGCCGGTTCCTGCACCCACGGGCTGCCGGTGGAGAAGCTGCTGGCGCCGACGCATCGGATGCTGAGCTGACACCGTTCCTGCCGAAAAGCCGGCACCGCACAACGCGGTTGGCACGAATATGCCGCCGAGGCCCCCGCAACCGTCATTCCCGCGAACCAAGCTATGTCAAAACGTCGCCCGGACAAGAATTGACGCCAACCCCCCGAGTCGTCATTCCCGCGAAAGCTTGCCCTCGACCCCGATCGGGGGCGGGAATCCAGGGGTGGGGAGGTGGGGAATCGCCGCTGTAGTACCCCGCCACCGCCCCTGGATTCCCGCCC
>JAPOPM010000132.1 GCA_026712905.1 Deltaproteobacteria bacterium | reverse complement strand
CGAGGAGTCGAAGTCGCCGAACAACCTGAACGACCAGCGACGAAACACGGCGGCGGCGGGAACATACCCCGGCGGCGGACACGCCACGAACCCGCGCACCTCGCGGAGCCGGTCCGGACTGCCCGTCAGATCGCCGAGAACGTGCAACGCGTTCGCACTCGACGAACCGAAGGCGGCGCCCATGCCGACGGCACGGACGTACGGCGACAACACCCAGCCACGATGACCGACGCGTTCGTTGCCGCTCCCGCCGTCGCGCACGTACGCATCGACGGCGGCGACTCCCGCGTTGCCGAGCCCCAGGTTGCTCTTCGAGGCCCCGTCGGCGCCCGACACGCTGTAGCACGGCCATGTGGCAGACGGTTCGTGCGTCAGCTCGCCCGCGGCCATCATCATGATCGCGGCACGCTGCGCCGCCACGGTGGAATCGGCACTCTCGGCCACGACATCCACGCCGGCCATCCGCCGGTACCAGTTGATCCGCTGCAACTCACTGTCACGGAACGCCCGGCTCGTCGTCCCCGCCACGCAGGCACCGACATCGCCCGTGTAGCCCGGATCGGGCTCGGCCCGCTCGAACTCCGCCCGGTGCGCGGAAAGCACAGCCGCCCGATCCCACGTGTCGATCCACGGACCCGCCGCTGGCGAGCCACCGCCAGACTCCTGCCCCCCAACCGCCGTAGGCCAGATGCCCACGATCACCGCTGCGAGCGCAGCGCTGGTCACTGTCAGGTGCCAGCACCTCCGCCCTCGCTCCAAGCACCGCAGTCCAATGGGAATTCCCCTCGAACCCGACAGCTTCCTGACGTTGTACCGCCTACTCCCCTTCGTGATCACCTTGTCGCCCAATCCCGCAAACTGGCTCTCCCAAGCTCAGGAGTCTCCACCAAACCCAGGGCGATTCACTCGACCGCGTGGTCATCAGCGACGACGACCAAACACTTCGGCTAGGTCATCGGCGTAGATGCCATAGCCCCGCGAAATAAAGAGGTCTTTCAAATCAGGCTCCAGATTGTTACATCCGTACTGGTAGCTCTTGACCGCGTTGCTCCAGACATCTCCTGCCCAAGCGACAACGAAACCCACTGCGCCTTCTACAAGTTCTAGCGTAGATATTGGGTCATCAACACCAATGGCCTTCTGGGCGGCCCATATTCCAAAGGCCGTCGCGCGGTTCTTAGCGGCAGCCTTTACAAGTGTTCTTAGGCCTTCCGTCGACAGTGATGTGGCGATTGCCGATGCACCGGCTGGTGCCACTGCGACAATAATCGTCGCCGCCACTATACTTAGGGGAATTGCAGCCGCAAAACTGAGTACTTTCACGACTCTTGCGTCACACAATTTAATCGCAGCGGGCTTCAGTTCGGGAAGTATATCGACGAAGTTCAGCCTCACTCGCCTAATCCCGATCGCACCGTAGCGCTTATTGTGGTCGTGACTGACCTCGATCTTGACTTGACCATCCAATTCAAGTCTGGAGTCTCGATATCCCCACCACCTATCCGGCTTCTGCTCGGACTGAGGACTGGGGCGGAATGTCCTTACGTGCCGCCAGCTATTGCTACCAGTTCGTTTCTCGTAGATCTTCCATACTGCGTTACCATCGAGATTGGTAAATCCGTCCTTTGGGTTTTTCCACCAGAACGTAAACACGCCTTGAAGATCACCCATGTGCCATGTGGCTGTTCCACGGGCGCTCCCAAGGTAGTAATGGTCGCAAAAATAGCCAAACGTACACTTCTCGTCATATTTGCGCCAACCGGACGACGATCGGGAGCTAGTATCGGATACTACTGTTGACGTAGTTGGCACCGGATCTACTGAAACTGGATCGAAAGTGACGGTGTCATCCGGAGTCGGAGGGGGCGGTTCACCATTCGTCCGGATGGAGGTGCTTGCCGTTGGACCCGTCCCGTGGCTGTTCATGGCCGCCACTCGTACCGTGTAAGTCGCTCCGTTTCGACCGTTCAGTGTGAAGGACCTGCTTGTTCTTTCGTACGTGTGCGACCACGGATCGACCGACACCGAGAGTCTCGGTCGGGAGACGCGAATGACATACTTAGTGATGCGCGAGCCGCCACTACTCGACGGCGGATCCCACGTGGCCCTGAAGCTATTGTCGTCGGTTAGTGATAGACGGAGGTTTCGAGGCGTCGATGGGGTTCCGACTTGCTCGGGAGGGGGTGGCGGTGGGGGTGGCGGCGGCGGTGGCGGCGGTGGGGGCGGTGGCGGCGGTGGCGGCGGTGGCGGCGGTGGGGATGATCCGCAATTCGATACGCATCGCATCCTGATGGCGTCGACACCGATACGGCTGGCCCATAGTCCGTTTCTTTCGTGGTGCTCCTTGACATCGTTGTCGAATACGGCGATCACAACGTCCGCGCCATTAGTATTCCAGTTCCCTAGCGAGTACCATTCGGATATATCGTGCTGTGCCACTGCGCGCTTATAGGTATTGCTACCGATCGTTATGTTGTAGTTGACCGTGGCCGTCGCATCCTCGGTCGGAACATAGACTTGGATCTCCTGTCGACCGACGCGGTTACCCATGTACCAGTGAGCCCAGTTGTCGGCGGTACTCGCTCCACCGATCGCATACGTGAAGCGGTAGTTGTTGGCCCCGTAGCCGTGACCAGCCTCGCCCGAGCGCCACCACTGGGACGGCCCGAACAATGCGGGGTTGTCGTTCACGTACCAGCTCGTCTGGGACTGCGCCTGGGCCGGCGCCGAGACGGCGATCGGTGCAAGCACCGTCGAGAGTACGACAGTGGCGAGCGCGGTTGCGATGGTCTTGAACCTCATGGATAGCCTCCGGATTGGCTCGTAATGCGAGGGGTTGAGTTAGGTCCGCGCTTCAGGGCGCGCTGTCGAACGGCCCCACGACGCGTCGTCGAGACGGATGGACCGCTCCACCGGTGACGCCGCACCGATGCCAACGTCGCGGTCCGTTCGAGCGCTTGATTCCCGCCGCCGCAACCGTGCACCAACCGATGGACCTGGCCGAGCCGACACTCGACCCACCGGAGCTGGCGGTAAATCGCAGCGCTTGATCCCGGCCGCGCGAGGCGGGTGGCCGCCTGTCGGAAACGGCGAGCACCGGTCGGAGCGATCGGCGCGGTCGGGGTCGGCGCGGTCGTGGGCCATGACCGGCCACCAGTGGGAGCCATCGGCGCGGTCGGGGTTCCCGCGGCGAACTGAACGGAATGGATCGGGCGGGTCCGGCGCGCGAACTCGGCGGCGGGCGACGGGTTGAACGAAGAACGTCGGCGAGCAGCAGGGACGCCGCCCGCCGACGCAGGGGTGCTATCGCGGTCCGGGCGCGGGTGGCGGGGGGGAGGCGACGTTTCAGCGCCGCGCCGGTCAGCGTCGTCTAGATGTGACGGTCGATTACCGCGGGAAGATGGAAGACCGGTTGGCGGATCGGGTGCGCGGCCAACCCCCCCCCCCGGAGATTCGCTTATTGATCACGGGCAACCCCACTGATCTCTGGCCACGTCAGGGCAAAAACCTATTCGGCCGGTCCAGCATGTGCAAGTCCCTATCCAACCGAGCGATCGTGCGAGGGTCATGTCGCCCGCCGAGGTGCGCGCGCCATGGGTGTGCAGGTCCCCGTCCAACGTCAGACCTGCATCCGGACGACCGCGCTGCTCGCCTACTTCCCCGCAGGGCCCCGGGCGTCTGATCGCGCACCCGGGAGCATCGGGCCCGCAAATCAACTCTGAGAGCACCGGGAACATCTCGCCGGGATCGACCCGAGGCGGGAGCGCGTCAGCGGCGCCAGACCGCAACCGTGAACGCGCCGAGACCGCCCGGGTCGCAGAGAGCCTCCGCCTCGTGCACCCGGCTGCGCGCCTCCAGCGCAGCGAGGTCACCGACCGCGGCCCGATCATGCCACAGCGCACGCCCCTCGGCGACGAGATCCTCGATGCCGAGTGAGCGCAGGAACGTTGCCTGATCGCATACCTCCGCGGTGGGGTGCGCGGCCAGGACCTGATCCAATGGCACCTCGACCGTTATGTCGCAACTCCCCGGGTCGCGTAGTGGCTCGTGGCTCCGCACGCCGGCCCGGTAGGTGCGGACCCACTCCCGAAGCGAGCGAGCCACCAGGGAGGCACTGGTGTCGGTGTAGTCGACAACCACCAGGCTCCCTCGGCGCAGCAGCGCCAGCGCCCGACCCACCCACTCGATCGCCTCGGTGGCCAGCGGCAGCCGCCCACCGACCGGTGCCGCGGGCGCCAGAGCATTCGCAGTTGACTGAATCTCCGGGGCAGGCGGGCACAGAACCTCGATGAGCTCACCGGCGCCGGCGGGCTCCCCCGCTGACACATAGACCTCAGCCCAGCCGTCCGGCGTCCGCTCCAGGAGGCGGCTCGGAAGGTTGTCCAGCAATTCGTTGGCGATCACCACGCCGTCGACCGGCCCATCGGGTAGGTCGGCCCGGGACTCGAAGCCGGCGCACAACCCCGGCGGTTGATCCAGCAGTTGCTCGTGCTGCCGCCGCAGGGCGGTCGACCGCTCCACCAGCACGTAACGCAGAGTGTCGGCACACGCCGGCCGGGCCGCCAGAACGCTGCGGGCCAGCGCGCCCCTGCCAGCTCCAGCGTCCACGAGCGTGAAGTCATCCGGCCGACCCAACCGCTCCCAGCACCGGTCCGCAAGGCGAGCCACCAGCCGCCCGAACAGCGGCCCAACCTCCACGCTGGTCAGGAAGTCTCCGGTCCGCCGCCCCGCGCCGCGCCCCGAGGCATAGAACCCGCCAGGCTCGCCGTACAGCGCCGACTCCATAAACGCATCGAAGCGCAGCCGTTCGCTGGAGGTCACAGGAAGGTGCAGGTCAACAGGTTACGGCAGCGGATTCCGGCGTCCGCCGGCATGGCGCGAAACAGCCACCAGGAAGCTGGAACGAACAGCGGCGGCGGTCTATCGCAGCAAGTCGAGGACGGGGATGCCGGGGACGCCGTAGGCGGCCATTCTAGGCCGCCGGAGCGTCACCGGCAGCACCGGCCGGTCCGTGCAGAGGACCGCAACGGAAAGCAAGCGCTCAGCGCGGCGGCGCCGATTGTGGGGATCGCGGTCAGGCGCTCGACGGCTCCTTGCGGCCGAGATTCACCGGCACCGGGGCGTCGGCGGCGGCCACGGCGGCCAGGTGCATCTCGTTCAACTCGGGGTCGAAGAAGAAGCCGTCGTCGAACGGGGCCGGCTTCAGGTCGTCCCACCAGACCGCTGTGGGGTCGTAGGCGGCGAAGAAAATGCGGTTGGTCCAGTCGGCGTTGCGGCCCTGCAGCATCCGCATAGCGAAGACCTTCTCGCCGTTGACCTGCATGATGTCCAGGACCTGAACCTTGCCCGGCGTGGCCGACATCGAGGGCCCGCGCATGGTGCGGCCCAGGCCGGAGACGTCCCGGAACGCCCCGTTGTAGACGTCCAGGGCCCGCTCCAGGGGCAACTCGAAGTAGCGCTTCGCCCCGGTGTCGCGCTCCACGAACATGTAGTACGGGATGCAGCCCAGCTTCACCTCGCGGCGGATCATGTCGGCCCAGATCTTCGAATCGTCGTTCACGTGG
>JAPOPM010000131.1 GCA_026712905.1 Deltaproteobacteria bacterium | reverse complement strand
CCAGGCCGAGGCGTAGGCGATGTGGGCGAAGCTGGCGGCGTGGCTTTCGGGAAAGCCGTAGTCGCCGAAGCCCCGGATCTGCTCGAACACCTGGGTGGCGAACTCCTTGTCGATGCCCTTGGCCTGCATGCGCGAGATGAAGCGGTCCCGGTGCCGCTCGATCCTTCCCGATCGCCTCCAGGCGGCCATGTCGCGCCGGAGCTGGTCCGCCTCCCCGGGGGTGTAGTCCGCCGCCACCACCGCCAGCCGCATGACCTGCTCCTGAAACAGCGGCACGCCCAGGGTCTTCTTGAGGATCGGCTCCAGGGAAGGGTGGGGGTAGGTGACCGTCTCCTCGCCGTTCCGGCGCCGCAGGTAGGGATGCACCATGCCCCCCACGATGGGCCCCGGCCGGACGATGCTGACCTCGATGACCAGATCGTAGTATTCCCGGGGCTTCAACCGGGGCAGCATGGACATCTGCGCGCGGCTCTCGATCTGGAAGACCCCCACGGTGTCGGCCTTGCGGATCATGGCGTAGGTCTCGGGGTCGTCCTTGGGGAGGGTGGCCAGGGAGAAGCTTCGGTCCCAGTGCTCCCGGATGAGGCGGAAGGAGCGGTCCACCACGGTGAGCATTCCCAGCCCCAGCAGGTCCACCTTGAAGAGCTTGAGGCTCTCCAGGTCCTCCTTGTCCCACTGGATCACCGTGCGGTCGCGCATGGCGCCGTTCTCGATGGGCACCAGGTCGCGCACCGGCTTGTGCCCCAGCAGGAAGCCGCCGGGGTGGATGGACAGGTGGCGGGGGAAGTCCTGGATTTCTTCCACGACTTGGAGGAGGTCCCGCTGCACCGGCGCGCCGGGGTCGAGGCCGGCGCTCTCGAGCACTTGCGGGTCCATCCGCTCGTAATGGCCCAACAGCCGGGTGACGCGGTGGACCGCGGTCTCCGCCAGTCCCAGCACCTTGCCCACGTCCCGCACCGCGGAACGGCCGCGGTAGCGGATGAAGTTGGCCACCATGGCGGCGTGGGTGCGGCCGTGCTTGCGGTAGAGGTACTGGATGACCTCCTCGCGGCGGTTGTGCTCGATGTCGAGGTCGATGTCCGGCGGCTCGGCGCGCTCCCGTGAGATGAAGCGCTCGAACAGGAGGTCCATGCGTACCGGATCGACGGCGGTGATGCCCAGGCAGTAGCACACCGCGGAGTTGGCCGCGGAGCCGCGCCCCTGGCACAGGATCCCGTTCTTCCGGCAGAACCGGACCAGGTCCCACATGGTGAGGAAATAGCCCTCGTAGGCCAGTTCGCCGATGACCTCGAGCTCGCGCTCGATCTGTGCCCGGATGTCCTCCGGGACGGTGCCGCCGTAGCGCCCCCCGGCGCCCCGGAAGGTGAGCTCCCGGAGCCAGTCCGCGGAGGTCCTGCCGTCCGGCAGTTCCTCGGACGGGTAGCGGTAGGAGATCTCGTCCAGGGAAAAGCTGCAGCGGCCGGCGACTTCCAGAGTGCGGGCGACCGACTCGGGATCGTCCCCGAAGAGAGCGGTGAACGCGCCCCGAGACTTCAGGTCGTGCTCGGCGTTGGGCTTGATCACGCGCCCCGCGCCGGCCAGCCGGACGCCGTGGCGGATGCAGGTGAGGACGTCCTGGAGCCGGCGCCGCGAGGGGTGGTGGTAGAGCACCTCGGTGGCGGCCACGGTGGGGATGCCGTAGCGCCGCGCCCGCTCGCGCAGGCGCCGTTCCTGCCGCGCCTCTTCCGCGCGGCGGTGGCGCGTCACCAGCGCGTAGAGCCGTTCGCCGAAGGCGTCCCGCAGGTCGCGGGCGACGAATGCCGGGTCCGGCTCCCGCACCAGCAGGCTTTCCTCGCCGCCCCACAAGGCCACGAGCCCGCCGGCGTGCTCGCAGACCTCGCGCCATTGCACCACGCTCTGTCCCTTGGGCGAGCGCAGACGCCCGGTGGAGATCAGCCGGCAGAGGTGGGCGTAGCCGGTGCCGTCGGCGGCCAGCAGCAGGATGGAGGAGCCGTCGGCGACGCTCATGCGCGCGCCGATGACGAGATGCAGGCCCAGCTCCCGCGCCTTCACGTGGGCGCGCACGGCGCCGTAGACGCCGTCCCGGTCGGTCAGGCAGAGCGAGTGGATTCCGAGCTCCGCGGCCTGCTCCAGCAATTCCTCCGGATGGCTCGCCCCCTCCAGGAACGAGTAGTGGCTCTTGCAGTAGAGGGGGGCGTAGGGCTGGGGCGCCAGAGCCACGGGCACGCGGGAGCGTGCGCCGGACGAGGGAAGGGGGGACGGGCGCCCGTGGGGACGCTTCTTGCCGGCGGCCACGGTTCTCTACTCCACTTTCCCATGCAGGAACCAGCCGCGCCGCCTGGAGTCGTAGTAGATCCACAGCCACGGGCCTTCGCCGTCGCGGACGAAGTGGTACTCGCGGTGCACGCCGGCGCCGGAGCCCCACCATCCTCCGGAGATGACGTAAGGGCCGGCGCTCTCCCGTGTGAAAGAGGGAACGTCAATCGGGGTGTCGCCGGCCTGGACGTCGCCAACCACGGGCTCGGCATCGGGTGCGGTCGATCCCGCGTGCGAGGCCGTGTCAGAATTCGTGGGGCAGGGACGTACCGAATACGTCATTCCCGCGGAAGCGGCCGTGTCAAAACACCCGCGGTGCCAACACCCCGAATCGTCATTCCCGCGGAAGCGGGAATCCAGGGGTGGGGGAGCGGGGAAACGCCGTTGTAGCGCCCCCTCCCCACCCCTGGATTCCCGCTTCCGCGGGAATGACGTATCCGGTACGCCCCTGCCTTGCGAGTCTCGACTGCGCGGGAAGGACGGCGCATGTGCCGTTGCCACCAAGCGGAGTTTTGACACGGCTTGGTGCGGGAGCCGCACCGGCTTGGGGAAGAAGCGCCGCACCAGCGGGCGCAGCCGCACCCGGCGCGGCCGTGGCGGCGGCACGGTTTCCATGGGCTCCCAGGTGAAGCGCGCTTCGGGAAGGTGGCCGGCGCGCGGGCGCGCCCTTAGCAGGGCGCCGTCGCCGAAGCGTGCCCGCAGCCGCGCCAGGGCGCGGTTGGCGGCGTCATGGTCGCGCGTGGAGGCGCCGTGGAAAAGCTCCCCCTGGCGCGCGTCGGACGAGGCTCCCTGGAGCTCCATGACGATTTCCGTCACCCCGGCCGTCAGCGCCGTGGCCTCCAGGCGCAGCCGCAAGAGGTTCAGGATCTGTCCGCGGTCCAGGGTGGGACGGGCCGGCCGCAGGGTCTCGGGCTTCTCCGACCTGTCGTCCAGGCGGAGGCGGAGGAGGAGGGTGGTCATCACCTCGTGGCGCTGTTCCAGCGCGTCGAGCAGCGGCTCCAGCAGTTCCTCCATGAGCACCGCCAGCCGCTGGCGGTCGCTCTCCGGGTAGTCCAGGAAGACCCCCGCGGTGGTGGGCTCGAACGGCGTCTCCGGGTGGAGCGGGCTCCACAGGTCGCCCGCGGCCAGCCGGTGGAGCCGGTGGGCTTCCCGTCCCAGGCGCGCGCGCACCTGGGACGCGGGCAGGTCCAGGAAGCCGCCCAGGGTGTGGATGCCGAGGCGGGCCAGCAGGTCACGGACCTTGGGAGCGAAATCGAGGCGGTCGAGCCGAACGGCGCGGACGTGGTCGTGCTCCTCCCCGGACGTGCGGAAGACCACGTTCCGGTCGCAGGCCTTGGCCGCGGCGTAGCTGCCGAAGCGGGAGAACCCCACGGCCACGGTGTTGTGGAGGCCGGCGCCGGCGAGGTCGCGGTGGATGAGCCCGGCCCATTCCTCCAGGCGGGGGTGGAGCAGGGAAAGGCCCGAGGCCCCCAGCCAGAATACCCCGGGCTCGTCGCGGGAAGGCTCCACCTCGGCGGCGAAGCGCCGCAGCCGCGGCACCAGATCGGCCACGGCCTTGTCGACGGCCGTGCGGGAGATGACTCCCGCCCGCAGGTGGCGTGAGAGCGCGAGTCCCGCGCCGTAGCGCATGCCCGGAAGGATGCCGGTGGCGCGCGCCCGGGAGTTTACCCAGAGGACGGTCCCCTGGGCCTTGTCCTGATCCACCACCGCGGCGGGCTGGTCTTTCCAGTCGGGATGGTCCCGCAGCAGCAGTTGCAAGGGAAACGCCGCAACGTCAACACAGGCCATCCGCTCCACGGCACGACTCCATGTGACTCCATCCCGGCGCGCCGCGCTTGTCCTTGACCACGCGGATCTCCCAGTCGAACAGGCTGAAGGCGGTCCTTTTGATGCGGCCCTCGCCGTGCAGCGACACCAGCGGCCCCAGCGACGGCGCGCCTCGCTTCTTGCGGGTGAGGCAGAGGAGCGCCGCGTGGTGTTTCCGGGCCAGCGCCGCCAGCCGGCTCTGGACCGCCATGTGCATCCGCGCCTCGGCCTTGAGGTCCAGCACCACCAGCCCGAACGCGCCGGAGCGCAGCAGTTGGTCGGCGGCGCGGGACGCGGCCAGGGCGTCGGGGACCCGCACCACCGGCAGGGCCTCGAGGTCGATGCCCCACTCCACCAGATCCGGCGGGAAGAAGATCGAGTTGCCGAAGCCGATCCACGCCGCGGGCTCGCCGCGCTGCTGGGCCTGGAGGATCAGGGAGGCTGCCGCCGTGAGGGCAGGGGCCGCGCCCGAGTCCGAGATCTCCGTGAGGCGTCCCGCCAGCAGGGAGAGGTTCCAGGCCCGCGGCGCCTCGCGGACGGACCGGCGCCGCGGCGCGACCGGGGCGGGTGCGGCGCCCGAAGCCGCTATCCGTTCGCGCGCCGGAACCGGCAACCGCTCGTGGCTCTTTTCGGCGGAAACGTCCATGAAAGCTCTCCGTGTCCGGTTCATCCCTCCGGTTCACCCCTCCAGATAACGCCTCACCTCCACCACCTTGCCCAGGAGGGTGCATTCGTCGGCTCGGGGAACGATCGGCACGAAGGCCGGGTTCTCCGGATGCAGCTCGATCCCGTTCCCGCGCAGGCGCAGCCTCTTGATGGTGGCCTCGTCTCCCACCATGGCCACGACGATGTCCCCCGAGGCGGCTTCCCCCTGCTGCCGCACGACCACGATGTCGCCCGGAAGGATGCCCGCCCCGGTCATGCTCTCCCCCTGGACCCGGAGCCCGAACATCTCCTCCGAGCCCCGCGACTGCACCGGAAGGTAGCCCTCGCACTCCTCGATGGCCGCCCGCAGCCCGCCCGCCTGCACCCGCCCCAGCAGCGGCACGAACAGCGTTCCAGGCTCCTGGGGCAGGCGATAACCCCGTGATTTTCCGTGCGTCTTGACCAGCCGCCCCTCCACCACCAGCCGCTCCAGGTGCTCCCGCGCCGTCTGCACCGCCTTGAACCGGAACGCCTCCTGCACTTCCCGCACCGTCGGCGGCAGCTCCTCCAGAATCCGCCTGCGCACGAACCGGTAAACCTTTTCCCGGGTCTCCCCCGGTGGCGTGAAGGGTGTCATGAAGATGCGATACCAGACTTTTGTCTGGTATGCAAGAATTTTTTGGGCTATTCACCAAGGAAACCCGGAAGAAAGGGATTTCCCTGCCGTCCTCGGCAATCAGCCTTGCCGTTACTTCCCAGCGTCCACTGTGCGGACGTGCCCGTGAACGCCGTTGTTCATCCTGTCCGCCAAACCGTCACGCCACCCCGGGCGTCGAGGGCGGCAAGCGCGCGCCCGTCCGGCCGCCAGTACAGTTCCGCCCCTATGTCCGCCAAAACCGCGGACCCGACAGGACGGCCTTTCCCATTCCTCCGAAGCGACCACACCACTACAGCGCCATCCCGTGCCGCCGAGGCCAGGCGCATCCCGCTGTGAGCGAAGGCGAGCGTTGTGACGGGTTGAGCATGACGTTTTAGAACACCGGGCCGCGTGCCTTCGGGGCCACCTCCCCGGAAGCTCCAGACCGTCACCTCGTTGCCTCCGCCGGTGGCCAGGAGGGTGGCCGTGTCATCGAAGGCCAGGGCCGACGGTTTGGCGGGATATCCGGACATCATGGAGTCCTCCTCCGTGGAGCGACGCCAGAAGTGCACCGAGTTGTCCTGGCTGCCGCAGGCCACGATATCCCCGTCCGGGCTCAGTACCATCGACACCAGGGAGCCCTGCCACTCCAGCTTCTGGCGAAGCTCCCCAGTGGACACGTCGAAGAACGTCACTCGACAGTAACAGGCCGTCGCCAGCTCTCCGGCGCTGGACCAGGCGATGGCGCTGACGGTGCTGGGATGATCATCGGATCGCCAGACTTCTCCGCCGTCCGCACCATACGCGCGAACCTGCCGGGAGCAGGAGGCCGCCAGCCATTGGCCGTCCGGCGACCACGCCAGGTTATCCACCCAACCGCTGCCGACGTCGATGGCCTGTTCTACCTGACCTTCGTCGACACCCCAGACAAGGACTCGGCCGTCCTGGCCTGCCGTAGCGAACGCGGTTCCGCTTGGGTGGATAGCCATCGCGAGCACGCCGCCATCATGTCCCCCCTGCCGCGCCCATGCGCTTGCACCGGACTTGCCGTCGAACGCGTAGATGCCACCCGCGGCGTCAGCGACCACCAGGACCTTACCGCCGAGGGTCCAGCCTCCGGCGATGGCGTAGTCGCCGACCGCCGCGGACCAGCCCGGGCGAAGAACACCTTTTGGGCTGTCGACACTCAACTCAGACATGCCTCGAATCCTTGCCGCATGCTCTGCTCGTCGAGGTTGCGGCCGATGAAGACGAGCTGATTGCGCCGGGGCGAGTCTCCCCATGGACGATCCGGCTGGGCGTCAAAGAGCATGTGAACCCCCTGGAAGACGAAGCGACGCGACTCACCCGCGAGGCTGATGAAGCCCTTCATTCGGAAGATGTCCACCCCACGCTCACGGAGCAGTTCGCCAAGCCAGGCGTTGAGCTTTTTGGGATCGACGTCGCCGTCTCTCTCGATGGCGATGGAGCCCACCTCGTCGTCGTGTTCGTGCTGTGCGACCCAGGTGCGCTCGACTTCTGGCCTGACGGTCGCTCCTTCCGCGTTCGTCAGTTGGAGATCGAACTCTTCCGCGGTGTGCTGGGTGTAGAGCCCAACCCGCACCTGCGCATCGACCTCCAGGAAGAACGACTTGCGCCCGGGTGAATCGAGCGGGAGGCTCACATGCTTTCCGACGGGAATCTCCTCCCCCGGGGATATGATTGCCGCAGGTTCGGCGTACCGCCGCACACACCACTCCGCACTCTCGCGGAGGGCAGCGTCATCCGTGCCCTGGTCGGGCACGACGACGAGCGACATCGCCGGATCAGGTCCGTCGGCGAGCCTGAGTTCGTAGCGGCCGATATCGAGCGAATAGACTCCACTCCATTCGAACGGATACTCCGGCTCGAGGAAGGTGGGGCGACGCTCGAGCACCTTGTCCAGTTCGAAGGCACCCAAGTTGAGCACCGTATCGACGGAGACGTTCGCCCGCTCGCTACGCACGACTCGCGCCATTCGGTTCATGTCCCGGAGCCGAGTTTCGAGCCTGTCGAGTGCCTCGCCGTTGACGAGGTCCGTCTTGTTCAGAACGAGGACGTCCGCGAACGCGACTTGCTCGGTGCTCTCGTCGCTTCGCCCGAGCTGCTGCTCGATGTGGGCTGCATCGACGAGCGTGACGATCCCGTCAAGCGAGAACTCCGCGCGAATCTCGTCGTCCATGAAGAAGGTCTGAGCGACCGGGCCGGGATCGGCGAGCCCTGTGGTCTCCACCAACACATAGTCGAACTTGTCGCGGCGCTTCATGAGATTGCCGAGCACGCGGATCAGGTCTCCGCGCACCGTGCAGCAGATGCAGCCGTTCGACATCTCGAAGACCTCTTCGTCAGCGTCGATGACGAGCGCCTGATCGATGCCGACCTCCCCGTACTCGTTCTCGATCACGGCAATGCGCTTACCGTGCTCCTCGCTCAAGATCCGGTTGAGCAGGGTCGTCTTGCCGGAGCCGAGGAAGCCGGTGAGGATGGAAACAGGTATCTTTTGTGGAGCGTTCATATCTGGTTCTCCTGAAGCAGAGGTGCGAGTATTGAAATTTGGACGTCGAACCCCCACGCCTTGCAGACCTGGACCAGGTCTTCGGCGTCAACGGCGTCCGTGGTTTTGTGAAGCTTGTGTTGCAGCGGCGGGCCATCGGGCCGAAGCAGAGCAACCACGGTCTCGATGGGCGGACAGCCCTCTTCGCGACATGCCAACTCGGTGACCGTAACCGTCGCACCATCGGGAAGGCTCAGCGCTGCGCGCAATGCCTCCTTGACTTGTCGAACCCGTTGGCGATTCGGGCTACGCGGTGTTGTGTTGATCAACATGTTCTCTCTTCTCCTTGCGACACGGTGAGACCGAAGATGGGGCCGGATGGCGTCACGGCAGCAGGCGTTTCAGCGCCACGGCTGCCCCTGCTCATTTCGTGAAGGCCTTGACGAGTTCGCTCGCGTTGTGGCGGAACATGTCGAGATAGGTCGGCGCCGGACCGGTGGCCCCGGAAAGCGAGTCCGCGTAGAGCGTACCCCCAACGACGGCCTCGGCTTCGCGGGCGAGTTGCTGCACCAGGCGAGGGTCGGTGATGTTGTCGACGAACAATGTGTGGATGCCCTCATTCCGGATCTGGCGAATGAGAGCGGCCACTTCGCCTGCCGACGGTTCGTCTTCGGTGCTGAGACCGACCGGGGCATGAAATTCGATGCCGTAGGCGCGCCCAAAGTACCGGAACGCGTCGTGCGAGGTGATCACCTTGCGCCGTTCCGCGGGGACGGCGTCGAGCCGGCCGCGGATGTCCCGATCCAGCGTCACCAGTTCGCGGTCGTAAGCTTCGGCACGGCGGCGGTAGTCGTTGGCATGAGCCGTATCGGCCGCGGCAAGTGCATCAGCGACATTGGCGACATAGATGCGTCCGTTGGCGAGATCCTGCCAGCCGTGAGGGTCGAACGCGCCTTCGTGGTGGTGTTCGTCCTCTTCCGCCCTTAACAAAGCAATCCCTTCGCTGGCCACGACAACCGGCCCCTTGTAGCCGGATGCCTTGACGAGCCGGTCGATCCAGCCTTCGAAGCCAAGGCCGTTGACGAGGACCAGGTCCGCCTGGGCCAGCGCGCGCGCATCGGCCGGAGTCGGTTCGTAGACGTGGGCATCACCGTCCGGCCCCACCAGCGTGGTGAGGGTGACGTGCTCCCCGCCGACATTCTTCACCATGTCTCCGAGAACGGTGAAGGTGGCAACGACCTTGAGTTTGTCGGCTGCCCAGGATGGAGACGTCGCGGCGACGGCGAGGGTGACAAGCGCAGCCAGAATCAAGCGGCGCGAAAAGCGATGCATGGTTTGAATCCTCCTTTGCGATTCAAGCTTCAAGATGGCGGAGCGGCAGGAACCGCGTCCGCAGGCTGCCGCGCGGACCCGCGACAACCGAGACGATGTAGACGCCCCCGGCCACCAGGATGATCGCCGGTCCGGACGGAAGATTTACGTGGTAAGAGAGCAGCAGTCCCGCATACGCGGAAGCGAAAGCGATGGCGCTGCTCGCGGCCGCGAGCGTCGCGACTTGACCCGCCCAGAACCTCGCGGCCGCGGCCGGGAGCATCATCAACCCCACCGCCATCAGCGTACCGAGCGCGTGGAACCCGGCGACGAGGTTCATGACGACCAACACCAGAAACACGAAGTGAACGGCGGCGCCGGGGCCACCCACGGCGCGCAGGAAGCCGGGATCGAAGCACTCGACGATCAATCCGCGTCCGATGACGGCCAGGGTGAAAAGAGTCAGCGTCGCGATGGAGACAATGAGCAGCAGGGACGCATCGTCGACAGCGAGAATGGTTCCGAACAGCACATGCATGAGATCGACGTTGCTGCCGTGTGTGGAGACGATGAGCACCCCAAGCGCTAGCGAAATGAGATAGAAGGCGGCAAAGCTGGCATCCTCGCGTTGAGGGGTCACACGCGCCACGAGACCGGACAGCCCCGCCACGACCAGGCCCGCGATGAAGCCGCCGAAGCTCATGACGACGAGGGAGAGCCCGGCGATCATGAAACCAATGGCCGCACCCGGCAGCACGGCGTGGCTCAAGGCATCCCCGACGAGGCTCATGCGGCGCAGAACAAGGAGAGTGCCCGCCGGGCCGCAGCCGAGGCTGAGCGCCAGGCAAGCCGCCAGCGCCCTGCGCATGAAGCCGAACTCGATGAACGGCTGGATCAGGGCGGCATGGATGTCCATCAGGCAACGCCTCGCCAGCAGACCTCGGCACGGTCATCCCACGCCTCCGCCATCTGTCGCGCCTGGAAGAGATGTTCTGCCCGCAGAACCTTGGTAGTCGCCCCCCAGCCAACGGGCTCCCGGGCAATCAGCAGGGTGTCGGGAAAACTCTCTCGCACCTGGTCGAGGTCATGCAGCACGGCGATGATCGTTCGTCCTTCGCCATGCCATCCCACCACCACCCTCAGAAGGTCGGCCGTGGTCTTGGCGTCGAT
>JAPOPM010000130.1 GCA_026712905.1 Deltaproteobacteria bacterium | reverse complement strand
GATCTACGAACGGGTCCGAAGGGAAGTTCCGCACATCAGCCTTGGTACGGTCTACCGAAACCTTCAGAAACTGGCCGCCGACGGCAAGGTGCAGATCCTCAACATCGGACGGACGCAGCACTTCGATCCGATCTTGAATAAGCATCCACATTTTATTTGCGAAAGTTGCGGAAAGGTCTATGATGTCACCCTCGACCGTAGGGAAGAAGCTGAACCCTTCCTCTCGCCCGACACCGGTTTTACGGTGACCTCCCACCAGCTTTCTCTTTACGGGACGTGCGAGGCGTGCTCATAATGTCCGCGGATGTGAGCCGTGGGCCACTTGGGGAGGAGCCATGTCAAGACGCCACGTGACAGGCCTTGTGCTCGGGTTGGCGGTTCTGTTGTGCGCGCAGGCCGCCGGGGCCATCTGCAATCCCAACCTGGTGCGGTCCTTCGATTCGGCGCCCAACCTGGCCCGGGCTCTCGGCCCGCTGGCGAGCGTGTCCGCCAAGCCGGACATCGGCCTCGGCGAATATCACCTCCGCTGGTTCGGCCATTCGAGCTTCGCCATCCGTTCCGGCACCGGCACCCGGGTGGTGGCGGATCCCAACTTCGACGTCACGCCGGGGATCACCGCCGACGCGGTGACCGTGAGCAACGACCACTACACCCACAACAATACCGAGGCGGTGCGCGGGAATCCCCTGGTGCTGAGGGGCATTACGCTGGACCAGCGCTGGCAGCCGGTGCGCCGGAAGGTCAAGGACATCGTGGTGGTGAACCTGCCCAGCGCCCGCAACTACGACTTCACCCGCATCGCCAACTCGATCTTCGTCTTCGAGATGGGCAGCCTCTGTCTCGCCCACCTGGGCAACATCGGCCACCTGCTCACCGAGAAACAGGAGAAGCTGCTGCGCCGGGTAGACGTTATGATGATTCCCATCGACGCGCGCAACAACCTGGGCTTCAGTGACCTCGTCAAGGTCATCGGGCAGGTCAAGCCGCCCATCGTGCTGCCGATGCACTACGACAACCCGCACCAGGCCGAATACTTCGCGTCCCACCTCGACGGCCGCTACCCGGTGCGCCCGCAAGCCGATTCCCGGCTCGTGCTCACGCGCAAGATGCTGCCCAAGAGCACAGAGCTGTTCGTCCTGCCGCACCCCAACCCCAACGCCACGAGGCGGCGCTGGTGGGGCGGCTGGGACGACGACCGGTAACGATTCCGGCCACACGCCGCGCCCGGCCCGGCAACTCTCCGACGACTCGCGCCTCCGCAACCTCTGGTTGGGAAGGCCGGGGTTTGTTATCCTCGGACCACCCCTATGGACAGCACCATCACCATCGACGACTTCCGCAACCTGGATCTGCGCATCGGCACGGTCACCAGCGCCGAACCCCATCCCAACGCCGACCGGCTCATGGTGCTCAAGGTGGACCTGGGCTCGGAGGAGCGCCAACTCGTGGCCGGCATCCGCGGCCACTACAGCGCGGAGGACCTCACGGGGCGGCAACTCGTGGTGGTGGCGAATCTCAAGCCCGCGAAGCTGAGGGGCATCGAGAGCCAGGGCATGATCCTGGCCGCATCCGCCGACGACCAACTCGTCATCCTGACGCCGGAACAGCCCATCAAGCCCGGCGCCAAGGTTTCCTGACACGCACGAGTGTCCTCCATCGACAAAGCCGCGGGTACCTGTTGTGTGGTGGATCTGGCGGCCTTGCGCGCGAACCTCGGCACGGCGCGCCGTCTGGCAGGTCCCGGCGTTGCGATACTTGCCGTCGTGAAGGCGGACGCCTACGGCCACGGCGACCTCGAAACCGCGCGGGTCCTGCGCGAGGAAGGCGTGAGCCACCTCGGGGTCGCCGACGTGGCGGAAGGCGCGCGGCTGCGTGAGGCCGGCATCGATGCCGCCATCGTCGTCCTGGGAAGCGTCTATCCCGAAGATGCCGCGCGGCTGGCGCGGCACTCCCTGACCCCGGTGGTGCCGAATCCCGACCTCCTCCGGCACCTCGACGCCCACGGCGCCAAACACGGCATCGAGATCCCCTGCCACCTCAAGCTGGACACGGGCATGGGGCGGCTGGGACTCCTGTCCGAGGCGATCGAGGAATGGCTGCCGGAGCTGGACAAGCTCCAGGCGGTCCAGCTCAAGGGCGTCATGTCCCACTTCGCCTCGGCCGAGGAACCGGCGTCGCCGTCGTGCCGCGGGCAACTCTGTGCCTTCCGGCAAGCGTTGGAGCGCATGCGCGCGGCGGGGCACCGCCCCGCGCTGGCGCACATGGCCAACAGCGCCGCCCTCATGGGGCTGCCCGAAGCCCGTTTCGAGATGGTCCGCCCCGGCGGCATGCTCTACGGCATCTACTCGCACCCTCCCCTGGCCGAGCGCGTGCCGCTGGCCCCGGCGCTTACGTGGAAGACCGGGGTGCTGCAGCTCAAGACGCTGCCGAAACACTCCCCCGTGAGCTACGGCGGCACCTTCGTCACTCGCCGCAAGAGCGTCATCGCGACGCTGCCCGTGGGCTACGCGGACGGCTACAAACGCTCTCTGTCCAACAAGGCCGCAGTGCTGATCCGGGGCCGGCGCGCCCCCGTCGTGGGCCGCGTCACCATGGACCTGACGATGGTGGACGTGACCGACATCGCCGGCGTGGAGACGGGGGACGAGGTGGTGTTGCTGGGAAGACAGGGAGGCGAGGCCATCTCCGCCGAAGAGATGGCCGGCTGGGCGGACACCATCTCCTACGAGATCCTCACGTCCATCAGCCCGAGAATCCCGCGCCAGTACATAAATCGGGCATAATCAGGTACATGTATATCGGCTCCACCCACTTCGACATGATACGGCAGGAAGAGGTCCTCGAACGGCTCAACGCGCTGACGCCGTGAGGGCCTCGCGTTATCCGGAACATCCAAAACAGGAAGGAACAAGGCACCCGTGGGCAAGATCCAGAGAGCACTGATCAGCGTATCCGACAAGGATGGCATCGTGGATTTCGCCGGCAGGCTGGCCGGGTTGGGCATCGAGATCCTGTCCACCGGAGGGACCGCCTCGCTGCTGCGGCAGCAGGGCGTCGACGTCACCGAGGTGGCGGACGTCACCGGGTTCCCGGAGATCATGGACGGCCGGGTCAAGACCCTCCATCCGAAGATCCACGGCGGCATCCTCGCGTTGCGGGACAAGCCCGAGCACCGCGCGCAGATGGAGGAATTGGGCATCGACGCCATCGACATGGTGGTGGTGAACCTGTACCCGTTCGAGGCCACGGTGGCCCGGCAGGCACCGTTCGACGAGATCATCGAGCAGATCGACATCGGCGGCCCCGCCATGATCCGTTCCGCGGCCAAGAACCATCCGCACGTGGCCGTGGTGGTGGAGCCGTCGGACTACGCGGCGGTGGTGGAGGAACTGGCGGCGGGCGACGGCGAGCTTTCAGCGGACACACGCTTCCGGCTGGCGTGCCGGGCCTTCCACCACACGGCGCGCTACGACGGCGCCATCTCCAACTACCTGAGCCGTCTCGACGGGGACCGGCAGGCCGGTCCGTGGGGTGAAAAGCTCAACCTCCAGCTCACCCGGCTGCAGGAGCTGCGCTACGGGGAGAACCCGCACCAGAGCGCGGCCTTCTACGGCCACGGCGACGACGCCGTCCCGTCGGTGGCGCGGGCGACGCAGATCCAGGGCAAGCAGCTCTCGTTCAACAACATCCTGGACGCGGACGCCGCGCTGAGCACCGTGCTGGACTTCACCGAGACCACCGCCGTGGCCATCAAGCACACCAACCCGTGCGGCCTCGCCACCTCGGACGTCTCGCTGGCGGACGCCTTCCGCAAGGCCAAGGCCGGCGACCCCGTGTCCATCTTCGGCGGCGTCATCGCGCTCAACCGCCCGGTGGACGCGGAGACCGCGGAGGAGCTGAAACAGATCTTCCTGGAGATCGTCATCGCGCCCTCGTTCACGCCCGAGGCCCGGGAGATCCTGTCCTCGGCCAAGCGGCTGCTCAACATCCGCCTGCTGGAGATCGACATGACCCCGGCCGTGGACACGGCCCACGACCTGCGCCGGGTCCACGGCGGCGTGCTGGTGCAGGACTGGGACCACAAGCCCATCGACGTGCGCGAATGCAAGGTGGTGACCGAGCGGCAGCCCACCGACGACGAGTTCAAGGCCTTGGGCTTCGCCTGGCGCGTGTGCCACCACGTCAAGTCCAACGCCATCGTCTTCACCTCCAGCGGCCAGTTGCTGGGCGTAGGCGCCGGCCAGATGAGCCGGGTGGATTCCGCCCAACTCGCCGTCACCCGCGCCAAGACCCACGGCCTCGACCTGGCGGGCTCCGTGGTAGCCTCCGACGCCTTCTACCCCTTCCGCGACGGCGTCGACGCCGCCGCCGAGGCGGGCGCCAAGGCCGTCATCCAGCCGGGCGGCTCCATCCGCGACGAAGAAGTCATCGCCGCCGCCAACGAGCACGGCCTGGCCATGGTGTTCACGGGCATCCGGCACTTCCGGCACTAGACCGCTCACTCCGGCCTCCCTGCTCCGTCTTTCCGGCGAAACCGGCTGTGGTAAAACCCCGCTTGCACAAGAATCGGCACCAACGCCCCGAATCGTCATTCCCGCGACAGCGGCTGCGGCAAACCGTCGCCCGGACAAGAACTGGCGCCACCCCCCCGGAACGTCATTCCCGCGGAAGCAGGAATCCAGGGGCGGCGAGGCGGAGAAACGCCGCTGCAGTGCCCCACCACCCCCCCTGGATTCCCGCTTCCGCGGGAATGACGTTCCGGGGGGGCTCTGCCTCATCAGTCTTGACGCAGCCTGGAAAGCGGGAATCCAGGGACGGGGAGGGGCAAACGGGCGTATACCCCGGCTTTCCCCTGAATTACCTGTTCCGCGGGAATGACGTTCCGTTACGCAGGCGCGTTGTGAGCAGGTCGGCACGGCGGAAGCCATGAGAATCCTCGTCATCGGCAGTGGCGGGCGTGAACACGCGCTGGTGTGGAAGCTGCGACAGAGCCCGCAAGTGGAGCGGCTTTACTGCGCGCCCGGCAACGACGGCATGGACCGGCAGGCGGAGCGGGTGGACATCGGCGCGGGCGAGATCGAGAAGCTGGCGGACTTCGCCGCGCGGGAGGCGATCGATCTCACGGTGGTGGGACCGGAGCAGCCGCTGGTGGCGGGCATCGCCGACCTGTTCGAAAGCCGGGGCCTCAAGGTGTTCGGACCCAGCCGGGAGGCGGCGCGGCTCGAGGGCAGCAAGGCCTTCGCCAAGGAGCTGATGCTGGAGAGCGGCATCCCCACGGCGGCGTGCGCGGTGTTCTCCGACGTTGAACAAGCCCGGAAGTACGTCGCCCACGACCGACCCTGCGTGGTCAAGGCCGACGGCCTGGCCGCGGGCAAGGGTGTGATCCTGTGCTCCGGCAGGGCCGAAGCGGAAGCGGCCCTGGACGCCGTCATGGGGCGCAAGGTCTTCGGCGCGGCCGGCGAGCGGGTGGTCGTCGAGGAGTTGCTCGTCGGCGAGGAAGCCTCGTTCATGGCCCTGATGGACGGCGACGACTTCCTGCCGCTGGCGTCGGCCCAGGACCACAAGCGCGTCTTCGACGGCGACGAGGGACCCAACACCGGCGGCATGGGGGCGTACTCGCCGGCCCCGGTGGTGGACGCGGCGGTGCACGACGCCGTGGTGGAGCGGGTGCTCAAGCCGCTGGCGGCCGGACTCAAGCGCCGCGGCCTGGTGTATCGCGGGGTCCTTTACGCCGGCCTCATGATCACCGAGGACGGTCCCAAGGTGCTGGAGTTCAACTGCCGCTTCGGCGACCCGGAATGCCAGCCCATCATGATGCGCCTGAAATCCGACCTCGCGTCGCTGCTCATGGCCACCGCCGAGGGCCGCTTGCGGGAAGCGGTCGCGGAATGGTCCGATCAGGCGGCGGTGTGCATCGTGCTGGCGTCCGGCGGCTATCCGGGCGAGTATCGAACGGGTATGGGGATAGCGGGGCTGGACGCGCTCGACGCCTGGGAACGGGGATACGCCTTCCACGCCGGCACCACCCGCCGGGAAACCGGCTGGCACACGGCCGGCGGCCGCGTGCTGGGCGTGACCGCGTTGGGAGACACCATTGCCTCGGCCACAAGGGAGGCTTATGAAGGTGTGGACAGAATCTCCTGGGAAGGCATGCACTGCCGCCGGGACATCGCCCGGCGCGCGATGGAGCGCGGCTGAGGCGACGCTCTCCGCCCGGGGAAGAGGTCGAAGTGAAGGGGCCCTCGGCCCGCGCAGGGCGCATTAGAGAAGCGAAAACCGGAACGTAACGGACGGAACCTGTATAACGACAAAACCGAAGAAGGAGACGGACAGTGACGGATCAGAATCCGAAGGTCGCGATACTGATGGGCAGCGATTCCGACGTGGAGGTCATGAAGGAGGCCGCGACGCGGCTGGAGTCCTTCGGCATCCCCTACGAGATGCACATATCCTCGGCGCACCGCTCGCCGGAACGGACCCACGCCTACGCCAAGGGCGCGGCGGACCGGGGCATCGAGGCGTTCATCGTGGGCGCGGGCGCGGCGGCGCACCTGGCGGGGGTGGTGGCGGCGGTCACCACGCTGCCGGTCATCGGCGTGCCGCTGAGCGCGTCGGCGCTGGACGGCATGGACGCGCTGCTGGCGACGGTGCAGATGCCCGCGGGCGTGCCGGTGGCGACCATGGCCATCGGCAAGGGCGGCGCCGCCAACGCGGGTATCTTCGCGGCCCAGATCATCGCGCGGAAGGACCCGGAGCTGTCAGCCAAGCTGGCCCGCTTCAAGGAGGAGCTGGCCGCCGGCGTGGAGGCCAGGGACGCCAAGCTTCAGGAAAGCCTGAAGGCGTAGGCGGGAACGCGCAATGGCCAAGATTTTTCCCTTCCGAGGGCTCACCTACAACCCCGGCAAGGCCGGCGATTTGTCCAGCGTGATGGCGCCGCCCTACGACGTCATCTCTCCCGAGCACCAGGCGGAGCTCTACGCGCGTTCGCCGCGCAACGTGGTGCGCATCGACTTCAGCCGCGACGCGGATCCCTACTCCACGGTGCCGGAGCGCTTCCGGGAGTGGCAGGACGAGGGCACGCTGGTGCCGGAGGATGCCCCGGCCATCTACTACCTGAGCCAGGAGTACCGGCTGGCGGACGGCGTGACGCGGGAGCGGCGCGGCTTCATCGCGCTGGCCGCCATCGAGGACTTCGGCGACGGCGCCATCCACGGGCACGAGGCCACCCTGGCCGAGCCCAGGGAGGACCGCCTGAAGCTGATGCTGGCGTGCGACGCCCAGTTCAGCTCCATCCTGGCGCTCTACAACGACGAGAAGCCCACCCTCACCGACGCGCTGCGCGAGCACGTGCGCTCGCACAAGCCCAAGGTCGAGGCGGAGCTGGGCGAGTTCGGCACCTCCCGGCTGTGGGCGGTCACCGACCCGGGGCTCATCGGCATGGTGCGGGAGGCGCTGCGGGAGCAGGCGGTCTTCATCGCGGACGGACACCACCGCTACGAGGCCGCCGGCAACTACCGGCGCCGGCGCCTGGCGGAACGGCCCGGCGCCACCGGCGACGAGGGATTCAACCGGGTGATGATGTACTTCGCCAACCTGAACGAGGAAGGCGTGGTGATCCTGCCCACCCACCGGCTGGTGCGCGAGATGCCTCCGGTGGGCGCGGCGGAGCTGGAGGAGAAGCTCCGGCGGTACTTCCAGGTGGAGGCATTTTCCAGGGATGCCGGCGGGCGGAGGCGGTTCCTGGAGACCCTCGAACAGCCCAAGGACGGCGAGCGCGTGCTCGGAGCGGCCTTCAAGGACGATGCGCGCTACCTGGCGCTGCGGCCCGGGGACGGAGCGGCGATGGCGCAACTGGCGCCGGACATGAGCCCCGAGCTGCGCGGGCTGGACGTGACCACCCTGCACGTGCTGCTGATGGAGCACGTGCTCGGGGTGTCCACCCGCGACGCCGTCAACACCGACGCCGTGGCGTACACCCACGACGCCGAGGAGGCGCTGGCCGAGGCGGAAGCGGGCCGCTGCCAGGCGGCCCTCATCCTGAACCCGCCCACCGCCGGCGAAATGATCGCGGTCTCGCTCAAGGGCGAGAAGATGCCGCAGAAGTCCACCTACTTTTTCCCCAAGCTCGTCACCGGCCTGGTGATCCACAAGGTGGAGGATTGACGATGGAACCCGCGCCGGGACGTTCCGGCCGCACCGGCGGCGAGTTCCGGCGGATCGACGTGCGCACGAACGCGCAAGGAAAACCATTATGTCCAAATTGCATCTGACGCTGGCGTGCGGCGACTACGACCGCACCAAGACCCTGCAGGACGGCTCGCTGAGCCCCGACGGCATCGCGCTCAACTACCTGCCGCTGGAGGCCGAGGAAATCTTCTGGCGCATGGGCCACCACCAGGAGTTCCACGCCTCGGAGATGTCGCTGTCCAACTACATCACCATGACGTCCCGCGGCGAGAGCCCGTTCATCGCCATCCCGGTCTATCCGTCGCGCTATTTCCGCCACTCCTGCGTGTTCATCAACACCGACCGGGGCCTCGACAAGCCCGAGGACCTGAGCGGCAAGCGCATCGGCGTGGCGGAGTACGCCATGACCGCGGCGGTATGGATCCGCGGTTTCATGAGCGACGACCACGGGATCAAGGCCAGCGACGTCCAGTGGTTCACCGGCGGCCAGGAAGTGCCCGGACGGAAGGAGCGCATCGAGCTGCGGCTGCCGCCGGAGATCAAGGTGCAGCCCATCCCGCAGGACCGCACCCTGAACGACATGCTGAACAAAGGCGAGCTCGACGCCCTGGTCAGCGCGCGCATCCCGTCGTGCTACAGCGCCGGCGCGCCGCACATCCGCCGCCTGTTCCCCGACTTCAAGTCCGTGGAGATCGACTACTACCGGCGCACCCAGCTCTTCCCCATCATGCACACCGTGGTGATCCGCAAGGACGTGTACGAGGCCAACCCCTGGGTCGCCCGGAGCCTCTACACCGCCTTCTGCCAGTCCAAGGACGACGCCTTCGCGCGCATGAACATCAACAACACCATGGCCAGCACCCTCCCCTGGCTCCAGGCAGAAATCGCCCTCCTCCGCGACGTCTTCGGCGACGACTGGTGGCCCTACGGCATCGAGCCCAACCGCCACGTCATCGAGTCCCTCATCCGCTACATGGGCGAACAGGGTTTGCTGGCGGAAAAGATCCCGACCGTGGAGGATCTGTTCGCGCCGTCGCTGATCGGGGATTACAGGTTGTAGGCTTCGCAGCCTTCAAAGGGACGAAGACGTGCGCGGACCCCAGGTACGTCATTCCCGCCCCCTTCCGTCATTGATAGTCATTCCCGCGAAAGCGGGAATCCAGGGGCGGTGGAGGGGCGTCGCGGTCGTGCATCCCCCGCCCCACCCCTCCTGGATTCCCGCTTTCGCGGGAATGACTATCAATGACGGAAGGGGGCGGGAATGAAGAAATCGGGCACCGCCATGACTCGCAAGGAAGCCGCGTTCATTCGCCAAGCCCGCGTTGGCCACCTGGCCACGGTGGACGAGCGCGGCCAGCCGCTCAACGTCCCCTTCTGCTTCGCCTTCGACGGCGAGTGCCTGTACTCACCCATCGACGAGAAGCCCAAGGCCGCCACGCTGCGGGAACTCAAGCGGATCCGCAACATCCGCGCCAATCCCCGCGTATCCGTAGTGGTCCACCACTACGAAGACGAGGACTGGTCGCGTCTGGCCCACATCATCATTCAGGGCGAAGCGTGCGTCGTCACGGAGGGAGACGCTCACCGCAGGGCCGTCCGGCTGTTGCGCCGGAAATACTCCCAGTACCGCGCCATGGCCCTGGATGAACGGCCCGTCATTCAGATCCGGGTTGTCCGTTGCATCCGTTGGGGTAGGGTCTGACGACGCAGAGCCCTACGCCACCTCCTTCATCGACGACACGCCCGTGGCCTTCATCATGCGCTCCAGGAAGTGGTGCACGTGGGTGTACCCAGCGTCGATCTCGCGGTCCAGGGCGGTGTAGAGGTAGTGGAGTTGGGCGTAGATGGAGATGTCGGCGAGGGTCATGCGGCCGAAGATGAAGTCCTTGCCGGAGTAGAGCAGGTCGAGGTTCTCCAGGTGGACCGCCAGCCCCTCCTCGGCCTGCTTCACCTCGTCGTCGTTCTGGGCCCGGCGGAACGCCATGACGGCGCCGTTGAGGTCCTCGTCGGCCCAGTCCTCCAGCATCAGGCACAGCCCCTTGTCCGAGGGGTTGTCCGGGTAGATGGTGGGCTCGGGGACTTGCTCCTCCCAGTACTTGGCCAGGATGGTGGAATCCTGGACGCACCGGCCGTCGATGTCCATGGTGGGGACCTTGCGCTGGTTGGAGAACGCGATCAGCGATTCGCGGTTGTCGGCGCGTACGTCCACGACGTCGTAGGGAACCTTCTTCATGGTCAAGACGACGCGGAGCTTCTCGCAGAACATCGAATTTTTCGAGTTGAAAAGCCTGTTTGCCATGGGGATGCCTCCTTGTGCCGCTTGAGCGGCGGGTAACCTTTGTCCGTTGTTCTTGCCCTTGTCCCTTGTTCTTGCGGACCGCCCGACGGGCGGTTCCTCCACATAGAACGTCGCCGCTCGTGCGTCAACTGACCGGTTTGTGCTAGGCTGTCGCCCATGAGCGAGATCCATTTCGTGGACACCACGTTGCGCGACGGGCAGATGAGCCTGTGGGCCACGCGCATGCGCACGGGCATGATGCTGCCCATCGCCGAGCGCATGGACGAGGCGGGCTTCGACGCCATGGAGCTCATGTCCAGCATCTTCTTGAAGAAGCTGGCCCGGGACCTCCGGGAGGACCCGTTCGAGCGGCTGCGGCTGATGGCGGCGAAGATGCCCAACACGCCGCTGCGCATGACCTCAGGGCGCTTCAACGCCTTCGAGGTGACGCCCTTCTCCCTGTACCAGCTCTACCTCGAACGCATGCGCGCCAACGGCATGCGCCAGGCGCGCATCTCGGACGAGTGGAACGACTTCGAGGGCTGGCGCAACAAGGTCAAGACGGCCAAGGAAGCCGGGCTCGAGCCCATCATCAACCTGATCTACTCGGTGTCGCCCAAGCACACCGACGCGTACTACGCGGAGCGGGCGCGCCAGGCGGCGACCCTGGACCTGTCGCGCATCTGCCTCAAGGACCCGGGCGGCCTCATCACCCCGGACCGGGTGCGCACCCTGGTGCCGCTGGTGCTGGAGAACGTCAACGGCATCCCGGTGGAGTTCCACACCCACTGCACCACCGGGCTGGGGCCGCTGTGCTGCGTGGAGGCCATCAAGCTCGGCATCACCATCGTGAACACGGCGATCCCGCCGCTGGCCAACGCCTCGTCCAACCCGTCGCTGTTCAACGTCGCCGCCAACGCCCGCGCTTTGGGGCACACCACCGCGGTGGACGAGGAGCCGCTGCACGCGGTGTCGGAGCACTTCACCGGCATCGCCGGGCAGGAGGGCCTGCCGCTCGGGCGGCCGGTGGAATACGACCACGGCCAGTACCTCCACCAGGTGCCCGGCGGCATGTATTCCAACCTGCGCCACCAACTGGAGAAGGTGGGCCTGGAGCACAAGTTCCAGGAGGCGTTGGAAGAGTGCGGCCGGGTGCGCGAGGAGTTCGCCTATCCCATCATGGTGACGCCGCTGTCCCAGTTCGTGGGCAGCCAGGCGGCCATCAACGTCATCGTGGGCGCGCGCTACACCCAGGTCACCGACCAGAGCATCCTCTACGCCCTGGGGCTGTGGGGCGAGGAAGGCAGCCGCCTCATGGACCCGGAGGTCAAGGACAATATCCTCGACCGGCCGCGCGCCCGGGAGCTGGCCAAGTGGCAGCCGCCGCAGCCGTCCATCGCCGAGATCCGCAAGGGCTTCGAGCCCGGCCTCTCGGACGACGACCTGCTGCTGCGCTGGCTCATCACCAAGGACGAGTTCAACGCCATGCGCGCCGCCGGGCCGGCGACTCCGTACACCGGCAACGGCGTGCTCGGCCTGCTAAAGAACCTGCGCGGCAACAAGGCCAACCACGTGTACATCCAGAAACCGGGGTTGAAGCTGGCGCTGCAGGGGTCGGCGAGTTGAGGACGCTTTGAGCACGCTGGCGCCGGGAGGCATCCCATGAGCACGAACACGGAAACCGAGGCATTCTACCGGGAAGTGGACGAGAAGCACCTGGTGCCGCTGTGGAACATCACCCAGGACGCCCTGACGGCCGAGCCGCGGTCCCCGGTGAAGGCGCACATGTGGCGCTGGGCGGACCTGCGCCGGCTCGCCCACACCGCGGGGGACCTCGTACCCATCGAGCGCGGCGGCGAACGGCGTGTCCTGGGGCTGGTGAACCCGGGACTGGGCGGCAAGCCCGCGGCTACCCGGACGCTGTGGGCGGCGGTGCAGATCGTCAAGCCGGGAGAGATCGCGCCCTGCCACCGGCACTCCCCGTCGGCCATCCGCTTCATCATCGAGGGCGACCGCACCTACACCAACCTGAACGGCGACAAGTGCGTCATGAGCCGCGGCGACCTGGTGCTCACGCCCAACTGGGACTGGCACGACCACGGCTGCGAGTCGGACGATCCCATGATCTGGATGGACGGACTCGACCTGCCGCTGGTGGGAGACCTGGACGCCACCTTCTTCGAGATGTACCCGGACCACCGCTTCCCCATCTCCCATGTCAACGAGTCCGAGCGAAAGTACGGCGTCACGCACCTGCGCCCCACGTGGGAAAAACCGCCGGAGGACCGCTCGCCGCTGCTCAACTTCAAGTGGGAGCCCACCTACGACGCGCTGCAACGCATCGGCGAGGGCCCGGCCAGCCCCCACGACGACGTCTGCTTCGAGTACCTGAACCCGAACACCGGCGGCCCGGTGCTGACCACCATAAGCTGCACCATCCAGAAGATCCGGCCCGGCGTGCGCACCCAGGCGCACCGGCAGGTGCAGAGCTCCGTCTACCTGGCCTTCTCGGGCAAGGGCTATTCGGTGATCAACGGCGAGCGCTTCGACTGGGAGGACGGCGACTTCTTCGTGGTGCCGCCCTGGGCATGGCACGAGCACGCCAACGAAACCGACGGCGAAGCGCTGCTGTTCGCCATCCACGACACCCCGGTGATGAAGGCGCTTGGCCTGTACCGCGAGGAAAGCTATACAGAGAATGACGGCCACCAGGAGATCACCGGCAGCTTCGAAGCCTGATTCCCGCTTAAGCGGGAATGACGTTCGGCTTCGCGGGTTTCGGCACGGCTTGGTAACCCGGTATCCTGAAACGCAGAAAGACCCGTAAGCATGGCGAAGTATCTTGAATGCAGTCAGTGCGGCAAGCTGGCCTTCTACTACGACGGCTACGTCGGCACCGAGAAACCGTTCTACCTCAAGAACATGATCTATCCGGACGGCAGCCAACCGAAAACACCCCGCTGCATCAACTGCAACGACGTGCCGCGGCTGCTCTTCGACTTCATCAAGGAAGACAAGACCCCCCTCCCCACACGCGCGCCCGCCGAGGAAACCGCGTCCGAGTGAATCATCTGAAACTCGCGGAGACTTCCCGAGCGGGAATACTCCCCGCCACCACACAGGATTCCGCCAAGAATTTCCCGATCGGGTAGCCGTAGGGTTGTCCGCAGCCTGTGGCAAGTATGGGTTCCCGTTCGGGAAGTTTTGCTTGACGAATACGGCAATTCTCGCTAAGTTTCCCGTGCGGTAAATTCCCATGCCTGCTCGAAGCCTCACCCCCGCGGATATCGGCGACATCGTGCGCAACGCGCGCAAGGCGGCCGGCCTGCGACAGTTCGAGCTTGCCGGGACCGCCGGCGTGGGCGTGCGCTTCATCGTGGACCTCGAAGCCGGCAAGCCCACCGCGCAGATGGGCAAGGCCCTCCAGGTCCTGCGAGCCCTCGGATGCACCTTCGACATCACGCCGCCGCCCGAACCCAAGGGAAGGCGAATCCCGTGAGCCCCGCTCTCGACGTTTGGTGGGACGGCGCGGTCGTCGGCCGGCTCGCGCAAGACCGCCACGGCGAGTTGGGTTTCGTCTATTCACCCGACTGGCTTCAACGTGAAGACGCCCCGGCCTTGTCGGCCTCTTTGCCCAAGCGCCCGGAGCCGTATTCCCGCCGCGAATGCCGACCGTTCTTCGGCGGCCTCCTCCCGGAAGAAGGCCAGCGCCAAGCGGTGGCGAGGGCGCTCGGCGTCTCCGGCGGCAACGACTTCGCGCTTCTCGACAAGCTCGGCGGCGACGTTGCCGGCGCCCTGCAACTCCTGCCTCCTGGAGAGCTGCCTCGGCCCGCTGGTGCGGTTCACCCGAGACTCCTTGATGAAGCCGGTCTGATGGATCGGCTCGATGCGCTCTCGACGCGTCCGCTACTGGCCGGCGAAGAGGGTCTGCGGCTGTCGCTGGCCGGCTCCCAGACGAAGGTCCCCGTGGTCCTTGTCGACGGCGAGGTCGCGTTGCCCTCGCCCGGACAACCCACCACCCACATCCTCAAGCCGTCGATTCCGCGTTTCCCCGGCACCACCGAGAACGAAGCCTTCGTCATGGGTCTCGCGGCGGCGGCCGGGCTGGCCGTCGCACCAGTCGAACCCCGCTCGGTGCGGCACCGCACGTTCCTGCTGGTTTCGCGTTATGACCGAGCCGCCAGCGCCGACGGCCGCGTACGGCGCATCCATCAGGAAGACTTCTGCCAAGCCCTCGCCATCAACCCCGAACGGAAATACTCGGCCGAGGGGGGCCCCACTCTCAAGGACTGCTTCGCGTTGCTGCGCCGGGTAGCGTTGCGTCCCGCCGTGGACGTCCTGAAGCTGCTCGACGCCGTAATCTTCAACCTGATCGTCGGGAACGCCGACGCCCACGGCAAGAACTTCTCGATCCTGTACGACGAGGACGGTCCGCGTCTGGCACCGCTCTACGACCTGTTGGCCACGGTCGCGTACCCCGAACTCTCGCCCGGGATGGCCATGAAGATAGGCAGACGGTCGACGCTGGACGCGATGGACCGCAGGGCCTGGGCCGCGTTCGCGGCTGACGCGACCCTCGGCCTCCCGCTGATTCGCCGCCGGGTCGCCGAGATCGGCGAGGCCGTGAAGACCCACGCGGCGGAAGTCGCCAACGGGCTCATGGAACCGGGACTGGACGCAAACGTCCTGTCATGGATAGCCGAAATGGCCGCCATCAGGGCGTCACGGTGCATGCTCACCATACGGCAGTGACGCCGATTTTTCGGGACCACCTCAGCCACACCTTCCCTACGGCGCGCAGTTCACCAGGGTGACCTGGCCGGTGGCTTGGTCGTAGGTGGCGACGCCCGTGTCTACGCCGCACCCTTCGTCGACGGTGGCGGTGACGACGAAGGTGGTCTCGTCGGCGGCGGTGACGGCGGGGGGGATGTTGGCGCTCTGCGTGTAGCCTAAGGCGCCGAGGGCGGCGGGGTCATCGGCGTAGGTGTTGTTGTCGAGGAAGTAGGCCTCCTGGGCCAGGGCCATGTTGCGGACGTTGGCCTGGGCGTCGGCGTCGAAGCCTTTGCGGCGGTAGGCGCCGAACTGCGGGATGGCCACCGCGGCAAGAATGCCGATGATGGCGATGACCACCAGCAGCTCGATGAGGGTGAAGCCGGCGATCCGCCCGAGGGCTCGCATTCGCGGCTTCGCCGCCCGCGCCTCGCTCGCGCCATCCTGGGCGCTCGCCGCGATGGGGTTGCCGGTCTTGATGATTTCTACGTCGCTGAACGTGTTCATCCGTGAACTCCTTCCTCAGTGAACCATGCCGCCCATCTGAAAGATGGGCAGGTACATGGAGATGACGATGCCTCCGAGTACGACGCCGAGAACGATCATAAGCGCCGGCTCCATGAGCGTGGTGAGCCGCGTCACCGCGCGGTCGACCTCTTCCTCGTAGAACGCCGCGACCCGGTTGAGCATGGTGTCGAGGGCGCCGACGCTCTCGCCCACGGCGACCATGTGACACACCATCGCGGGGAACAGCCCGCTGGCCGACAGCAGCTCGGCGAAGGTGCGGCCTCGTTCCAGCCCGTCGCGGGCCTCCAGGACGGCCCGCTCCAGGACCTTGTTGCCGGCGGTCCCGGCGGTGACGGTGAGGCTGTCGAGCAGGGTGACGCCGGAACGCAACAAGAGTCCGGTGTTATGGCTGAAGCGCGCGATGGCGGCCTTGCGCAGCAGGTCGCCGAGGAGCGGCAGGCGCAGCAGCCACCGGTGGACCGCGCGCAGGCCGCCCTCGGTGCGGCAGGCCGTGCGCAGGGCCAGCGGAACCGCCGCCAGACCGGCCAGGAGGAACAGGGCGTAGTCGTACACTCCCCGGCTCACGGCGATGGTCAGCTCGGTCAGCGGCGGCAGTGCCCGCCCCATGCCCTGGTAGATCTCCGCGAACACCGGAATCACGTACAGGAGCAGCACCGCCACCACCGCCGTGGCCACGGCGACGATGGCGGCGGGATAGACCATGGCGGTGCGCACCTTGCGCTTGAGCCGCGCGGAGCGCTCGATGAAGAGAGCGAGACGGGAGAGCACCTCGGCCAGGACGCCGCCATGCTCCCCCGCGGCCACCATGCGCACGAACATGGCGTCGAACAGGCGCGGGTGCCGCGCCATGGCGGCGGTCAGGGTCATGCCGTTGGACACGTCGAGGCGCAGGGCCTGGACCGCCTTGCGCACGGCGCTGTTCTCGGTCTGGTCGGCGAGCACTCCGAGGCAGTCGACGACGGGCACGCCGGCCTCGATCATGACCGCGAAGTTCCGCGCCAGCATGACGACGTCGTCGGCGCCCACCCGGGGCCCGAGCCCGGGAATGGCGATCTCCCGGCGGAGTCCGTTGCCCTTCTCCCGGATGCCGGAGGGGAGCGGCTGGATCCGGCGCCGGCGCAGCTCGGCCGCCACCGCGGCGGGATCCGCCGCCTCCATCTCGCCACGAAGCAGCCGCCCCTCGCGGTTCCTGCCCTGCCATCGGTACAGCGCCATTGGACTACCCGGCCGTGTCCGCGTCGGTCACGCGCAACGCCTCTTCGACGGTGGTGACCCCCTGCCCGACCTTGCCGACGGCGGCCTGGCGCAAGGTGCGCATGCCCTGTGCCACCGCCGAGGCCTTGAGCTCCGTCGCGGGCGCGCCGCCCAGGACCAGCCTCTGCAATTCCTCGGTCAAGGTCATCACCTCATAGATGGCCGCGCGCCCGCGGTAGCCCGTATGATGGCATTCCGGACAACCCGCCCCACGGCAGTCCTCGACGTCGCGCACCTCCTCCGCCCAAGCGCCCGAGGCCTTTGGCACGCCCTCCGGCGACGCCGCGCGCACTCGGCAGGCGTCGCACACCCGCCGCAGCAGGCGCTGGGCCGCCACCATGGTCACGGCCGAGGCGATGAGATAGGGCTCCACACCCATGTCCAGGAGCCGGTGCACGCTCGAAGGCGCATCGTTGGTGTGCAGGGTGGTGAGGACCAAGTGACCGGTGAGCGCGGCGTTGACCGCGATGCGCGCGGTCTCGGCATCCCGGATCTCCCCCACCATGAGGATGTCGGGGTCCTGGCGCAGGAACGCCCGCAGGCAGGCGGCGAACGTGAGCCCGATGTCGGCATGGGTCTGCACCTGATTGATTCCCGCCAGGTGGTACTCCACCGGGTCTTCGGCCGTGGAAATGTTGACGCCCGGCCGGTTCAGCTCCGAGAGCATGCCGTAGAGCGTGGTGGACTTGCCGCTGCCGGTGGGGCCGGTGAGCAGGATCATGCCCGCGGGCTTGCCCATGGCCCGTGTGAAGAGTTCCCGGTCGCGCGCATCGAGTCCCAACCCATCGAGGCTGGTCACGAGGTCGGACCGGTGCAGCAACCGCAGCACCACCTTCTCGCCGAACCGCGTCGGCAGGACCGAGACGCGCACGTCCACTTCGCCGCCGGCTCCTTCAAGCTTCAGGCGCCCGTCCTGGGGCAGGCGATGCTCGGCGATGTCGAGCCCGGACATCACCTTGATGCGGGAAGTCAACGCGTGCTTCACCTCGTGGCGCGGGGTCATGACTTCCCGCAGCACCCCGTCGATGCGGAAGCGCACGCGCACGCTGTCCTCGTAGGGTTCGATGTGGATGTCGCTGGCGCCGCGCGCCACCGCGTCCTTCATCAACGAATCCACCAGCGCCACCACGGTCGTGTCCGCGCCCGGCTCGGGGGTGCCCCGCGGCCGTCCCGTGGCCGGAGACGATGCGGCCGCCTCCCGACCGCCGCCGTCCGGTTTCCCTTCGCGCACGAGCGCGCCGCTGTCGGAGGCGCCGGAAAGCTGCCCGAGGAGGCGCTCGATGGTCGAGGGCCGCGCCAGCACCGTCCTCACGTCGTGGCCGGTCATGAAGCGGATCTCGTCAACCGCCGCGAGGTCCGTCGGATCGCTTACGGCCACATCCAGCACCGAACCCGTTCGGGCGAATGGAAGCAGTTGGTGTTTCCGCAACAGAGACAGTGGCAGCAGTCCGAACGCGCCCTCGTCCACGTCGGACGACGTCAGGCTTGTCTCCTCCAGCCCGAACCGTTCGCCCATGAACGCCATGAGCCGCCCCTCATCGGCGGTCCCCTCTCGCGCCAGCGCCGCTACCAGGCTACCGCCGTGGCGGCGCTGCGCCGACACGGCTTGGCCGCATGCCTCGCGCGTCACCACACCCGCCCGCACCAACATATCTCCCAGCGAAAGTTCCATGAGGATCCCCTCCCGCAGCCATTCGACGGTTCGGGGCGTTAGTGCCCCTTTCGGTTCGCGCCCCTACAGGCTGAATCGGCGGGCAGGTGGGAGACTATAGGGATGTCTGTTGTGAAGGATGAAAAAGGTCGCGGGGTAAAGGCAGCCGGCGGCGGGTTTACCGCCGACGGCTCTAACCCTTGTCGCGCAGTGCCGCGCGGGCGGCGGCGAGCTTGGCGATGGGCACGCGGTAGGGAGAGCAGCTCACGTAGTCGAGGCCCAGGTCGTGGCAGAAGCCGACGGACTTGGGGTCGCCGCCGTGCTCGCCGCAGATGCCCACGTCGAGGTCCGGGCGGGCGCCGCGGCCCTTCTCGACCCCGATGGCCATCAGCCTGCCGACGCCGGGCTCGTCGATGGTCACGAAGGGATCCTCGGGCAGGATGCCCTGGGCGACATAGTGGGGCAGGAACTTGCCGGCGTCGTCGCGCGACAGCCCCAGGCAGGTCTGGGTCAGGTCGTTGGTGCCGAAGGAGAAGAACTGCGCTTCCCGGGCGATCTCGTCCGCCACCAGGCAGGCGCGCGGCAGCTCGATCATGGTCCCCACGGCGTAGCGCACCTTGGCGCCGTAGCGCTCCATGGTGTCACGCGCCACGCGCTCGACGATCTCCCGCTGGAGGTGGAATTCCTCCAGCCCGCCCACCAGGGGGATCATCACCTCCGGGCGCGGGTCCCTGCCCTCCTTGCGCAACTCGCACGCCGCCTCGAAGATTGCCTGGACCTGCATTTCGGCGATTTCGGGGAACGAGATGGCCAGCCGGCAACCCCGGTGCCCGAGCATCGGGTTGGCCTCCCGCAGGGTCTCCACCTTCTCGCGCACGGTCTTGGGGCGGATGGACAGCACCTTGGCGAGGGCGGCGATGTCGGCGGTGGTCTGGGGCAGGAACTCGTGCAGGGGCGGATCCAGCAGCCGGATGGTCACCGGCAGCTTGTCCATGATGCCCAGGATCGCCTTGAAGTCGCCCCGCTGCATGGGCAGCAGCTTGGCCAGGGCCTTGCGCCGCCCCTCCTCGTCGTCGGCGAGAATCATCTCCCGTACGGCGTGGATGCGCTCCGCCTCGAAGAACATGTGCTCGGTGCGGCACAGGCCGATGCCCTCGGCGCCGAAATCCCGGCTGATACGCGCCTGCTCCGGCAGGTCGGCGTTGGTCTTGACGCCGAGCCGGCGGGTCTGGTCCACCCAGCGCATGAGCTTGGCGAAGCGCCGGTACGTGGGCGACCCGGCGGCCTCGCGGCTGCGGTCGAGCAGCACCCGCAGCACGTCGGAGGGATGGGTCTTGAGCTGCCCCAGGATGACCTCGCCGGTGCTGCCGTCCAGCGACAGCCAGTCTCCTTCCTTGAGCACGGCGCCGCCCAGGCGGGCCTCTCCCGCGCGGTAGTCCACGGCCAGGGCGTCGCAACCCACCACACACACCGTGCCGAGCTGCCGCGCCACCAGCGCGGCGTGGGAGGTCATGCCGCCACGCGCCGTGAGGATGCCCCGGGCCGCCTCGATGCCGCGGATGTCCTCCGGGCTGGTCTCCACCCGGCACAGGATCACGTCTTCCCCGCGGGCGCGCCGCGCCGCCGCGTCGGCGGCGTGGAACACGACCCGCCCCGTGGCCGCTCCCGGGCCAGCGGGAAGTCCCTGCCCCAGGACCCTGCCCCTCGCCTGGGCCCGCTCCTTCGCGGCCTGGTCGAAGACCGGCCGCAGGACCTGATTGAGGTGCTCGGGCTCGATGCGCCGCAGGGCCTCGTCACGGGTGATGAGCTTGGCGTCCGCCATGTCCACGGCGATGCGCACCGCGGCGAAGCCGGTGCGCTTGCCGGTGCGGGTCTGCAACAGCCAGAGCCGGCCGTCCTCGATGGTGAACTCCAGGTCCTGCATGTCGCGGTAGTGCGCTTCCAGGACCCCGGCGATGCGCTGCAGCTCGCGGTGGGCCTTGCGCTGCACGCCGGCCAGTTCGCTGATGGGCTGGGGCGTACGGATGCCGGCCACCACGTCCTCGCCCTGGGCGTTCATCAGGAACTCGCCGTAGAAACGCCGCTCGCCCGTGGCCGGATCGCGCGTGAAGACCACCCCGGTGCCGGAGGTGTCGCCCATGTTGCCGAACACCATGGCCTGGACGTTCACCGCCGTTCCCCAAGCGTCGGGGATGCCGTACATCTTCCGGTAGGCCACCGCGCGGTCGTTGTTCCAGGAGCCGAACACCGCGCCGATGGCGCCCCAGAGCTGCTCCAGCGGGTCCTCGGGAAAGCCCACGCCGCGCTCCCGCCGGATCTCGTCCTTGAACTGGTCCACCAGGTCCCGCAGGTCGTCGGCCGTCAGGGCGGTGTCGTCGGTCACGCCGCGCGCCTTCTTCTTGCGCTCCAGCAGCGTCTCGAACACGTCGTGGGCTTCGGCCTTGTCGGGCTTCATGCCCAGGACCACGTCGCCGTACATCTGCACGAAGCGGCGGTAGGAGTCGTACACGAAGCGCGCGTTGCCGGTGCGCTCGATCATGCCGGCCACGGTATCGTCGTTGAGTCCGAGATTGAGCACCGTATCCATCATGCCGGGCATGGACTCGCGCGCGCCCGAACGCACGGACACGAGCAGCGGGTTGCCGCCGTCGCCGAAACGCCGGCCCATGGTCTTCTCCACCCCCGCCATGGCGCGGGCCACTTCCCGCTCCAGGCCCGCGGGATAGGTGTTGTCGTGCTCGTCGAAGTGGTTGCAGACCGCGGTGGAGATGGTGAAGCCGGGCGGCACCGGCACGCCCAGACGGGTCATCTCGTGGAGGCCCGCGCCCTTGCCTCCCAGGACCTCGCGCATGGAGGCCCCGCCCATGGCCTTGCCCGCCCCGAACGAGTAGACGTGCCGCGCCATCAGCTCGCCCTCGTCCGCGGGTCCATGCGCCGCCGAATCTCTTCCACCAGCCGGTCCACGGGAATGCGCACCTGGGTCATGGCGTCGCGGTCGCGCAGGGTCACGGTCTGGTCCTTCAGGGTGTCGTGGTCCACGGTGATGCCGAAGGGGGTGCCGATCTCGTCCTGCCGGCGGTAGCGCCGCCCGATGGAGCCGGCCTGGTCATAGACCACCGGGAAGTGCTCCTTCAGGATGTCGCGGATCTCCTGCGCGCGCTCGGGGTGGCCTTCCTTCCGCAGCAGCGGGTAGACGCCCGCCTTGTACGGTGCCAGGCGCGGGTCCAGGCGCAGCACCACGCGGCGGTCGCCCTCCACCTCCTCCTCGTCGTAGGCGTCCACCAGGAACGCCAGCAGCGGCCGGTCCACGCCCGCGGAGGGCTCGATGACGTAGGGGATGTAGCGGCTGCGCGTGGCCTCGTCGAAGTAGGTCATGTCCTTGCCGCTGTACTCCATGTGCTGCTTCAGGTCGAAGTCGCTGCGGTTGGCGATGCCCTCCAGCTCGGACCAGCCGAACGGGAACTCGTACTCCACGTCCACGCACGCCTTGGCGTAATGCGCCAGCTCGTCGCCGCCGTGGGGGCGGATGCGCAGGTTCTCGGCGCGGATGCCGTTGTCCACGTACCACCGGAGACGCGCTTCCTGCCAGGACTGGAAGGCTTCCTCGTCCTCCCCCGGCTTGACGAAGTACTCGATCTCCATCTGCTCGAACTCGCGCGTGCGAAAGATGAAGTTGCCGGGGGTGATCTCGTTGCGGAAGCTCTTGCCGATCTGCGCAATGCCGAAGGGGAGCTTCTGGCGCGCGGTGTCGAGCACGTTCTGGAAGTTGACGAAGATGCCTTGGGCGGTCTCGGGCCGCAGGAACACGGTGCTGGCGGTGTCCTCCACCGGCCCCATGAAGGTCTTGAACATGAGGTTGAACTGGCGCGCCGCGGTAAGCTCGCCGCCACAGTCCGGGCACCCCGCCCCGTCCACGTGGTCCTCCCGGAAACGGTGGTGGCACACCTTGCACTCCACCAGCGGGTCCGAGAAGCCGGCCACGTGGCCCGAGGCCTCCCACACGCGTGGATGCATCAGGATGGACGCGTCCAGCCCCACCGTGTCGTTGCGCCCCGTCACCACCGCCTTCCACCACGCCTCCTTGACGTTGCGCTTGAGCTCCACGCCCACGGGCCCGTAGTCCCAGGTGCTGCCGATTCCCCCGTAAATCTCACTGGACGGAAAGATGAATCCTCTCCGCTTGCACAGATTGACGACCTTTTCCATCGTCGCGTGTTGGTTCATGGGTGCTGTGGTTCTCCTGTCTACCGGAACGGGCCGTCCAGGAAGGCCGCGGACTTGAGCTTCTTACTAATCTGGTACTGGATAAACAAGGGCATCAACGCGCGCGCCTCCCGCAAGGCCGGCTGGAGCGACGCCGGCGCCTCGCCTTCGGTCCAGCCGTGCCGCTGGATGTGGGTGAGCACGCCCAGCGCTTCCGCCGAGAGCGGCACCGCCTCCCGGCGATAGTCGCGGCAGGCGTGGCACAGGACGCCGCCGTCCGCCGGGCTGAAGCCCCAGCGGACGCTCCCCTGGCCGTTGTCGCCGCCGGGGCCGCGGCCGCATCGCTGGCACCGCTCGAGAAAGGGTTGAAACCCCGCGAACCGCAGCAGCGTCAGCTCGAAGGCCGTCAGGAACCCCGGCGAAGCCGCGTTCTCTTCCAGGAACCGGAGCCCGGCGCGCAGGTGGTCGAACAGCGACAGGCTGTCGTCGCCCTCCCGGGTCAACTCGTCCGTGATCTCCACGAGGTAGGAGGCGTACGCGATCTTGGCGAGGTCCCTGGCGATCGCCCGGAACACGTACACCCAGTCGCACGCGTGGACGAACGCCAGCGGGCTGTGCGGGCGCTCGTGAAAGCGCAACTGGACGAGCGTGAAGGGCTCCAGGACGTTCAGGAACCGCTTGCGGGAGCGCCTGGCTCCCTTGGCGATGCCCCGGATCTTGCCGAAATCCCGTGTCAGGAAAGAGACGATCTTGTCGGATTCGCCGTAAGCCCAGGACCGCAAAACGATGGCCGGGCTCGACCGTATCGCCGGCAACGCAACCCCCCGCGGCGCCCCGGCCGTTCGTCCCCTCCAGGCGCGCCGCACAAACGTCAAACTCCTGTCACGTATACACGAACCCCGCCAAAAAGTCGCGCGGAAACACCCACTTCCGCCCGTTCCGGCGTTTGATTCCGCCACCTTGACACGGCCCTGATCGGTGATTACCTTCTCACGGCCGTTGTCTCGGCGGATGCCCTACTGTATCCGCGGGCCGGTTTCCCAGGGCAGCCAAACAGCCGACGAACCCATGATGCAAGAAGAAAAGGACGAAACCGAAGCGGCCGTGGAGGGCGAGGCAACGGCGGACCAGACGGACGCCGGAGCAGCGGCCGACGACGCGGCGCCGGAGCCTTCCGAGGTCGAGCGCTTGACCGAGGAGCTGGCGGCGGCCAGGGAAGAGGCGCGGCGGCTGGAGGACCAGTTCCTGCGGCAGGCGGCGGAGACGGAAAATTACAAGAAGCGAGTGGCGCGCGAAAAGCAGGACGCCATCCGCTACGCCAACGAGTCGCTGGTGCGGGATCTTCTGCCGGTCATCGACGACCTCGAACGGGCGATGGAGCACGGCCTGACCGACGACAACGGACAGTCGCTGCTGGACGGCGTCGCCCTCGTGCACCGGAGCTGCCTCGAAGCGCTCCAGAAGCACGGCGTGATTCAGGTCACGGCCAAGGGCGAATCCTTCGACCCGGAGAAGCACGAGGCGTTCGCTCAGGTGGAGACCGCCGAGCACGCGGCCAACACGGTGGTGGACGAGGCCCATCGGGGCTACTACCTGAACGACCGGCTGCTGCGGCCGTCCCTGGTGAGCGTCGCCAAAACCCCTGCGAAACAGGCCGAAAACACGGTTGAAAACGACCCGGCCGATGATTAGATTCCACGTCGAAAGACATCGGAACGGCAAGGAGACCTGGAAATGGCAAAGGTCATAGGCATTGATCTCGGAACGACCAACTCGTGCGTCGCGATCATGGAGGGCAGCGAGCCCGAGGTGCTGACCAACGCGGAGGGAAGCCGCACGACCCCTTCGGTGGTGGCGTTTTCGGAGAGCGGCGAGCGGCTGCTGGGGCAGATCGCCCGGCGTCAGGCCATCACCAACCCCGAGAATACCGTATTCGCGGTGAAGCGCCTGATCGGGCGCGCGTTCGAGGACCCCATGGTGCAGAAGGCCGCGGCCGTCCTGCCCTACAAGCTCGCCCGCTCCGACAAGGGCGACACCTGGGTGACGAGCCGCGGCAAGAGCTACAGCCCGCCGGAGATCTCGGCCTTCATCCTGCAGAAGATGAAGCAGACCGCCGAGGACTACCTGGGCGAGCCCGTCACCGAGGCGGTCATCACCGTGCCGGCGTACTTCAGCGACAGCCAGCGGCAGGCCACCAAGGACGCCGGACGCATCGCCGGGCTCGACGTGAAGCGCATCATCAACGAACCCACCGCGGCGTCGCTGGCCTACGGGCTGGACAAGAAGACCGACGAGAAGGTCGCGGTGTTCGACCTGGGCGGCGGCACTTTCGATATCTCCATCCTGGAACTGGGCGACGGCGTCTTCGAGGTGAAGGCCACCAACGGCGACACCTTCCTGGGCGGCGAGGACTTCGACCAGCGCATCATCGACTACCTGGCCGACGAGTTCAAGAAAGACCAGGGAATCGACCTGCGCGGCGACCAGATGGCGCTGCAGCGCCTCAAGGAAGCGGCGGAAAAGGCCAAATGCGAGCTCTCCACCTCGGTGGAGACCGACATCAACCTGCCGTTCATCACCGCGGACCAGAGCGGCCCCAAGCACATGAGCATCAAGCTGTCGCGCTCGAAGCTCGAGGCCCTGTGCGCCGACCTCATCGACCGTACCGAGGGACCGTGCCGGCAGGCGCTGCAGGACGCCGGTTACTCCCCCGGCGACATCAACGAGGTCATCCTGGTGGGCGGCATGACGCGCATGCCGGCAGTGCAGGAGCGGGTGAAGAAGACCTTCGGCAAGGAGCCGCACAAGGGCGTGAACCCGGACGAGGTGGTGGCCATCGGCGCCGCCATCCAGGGGGGCGTGCTCACGGGCGACGTGAAGGACGTGCTGCTGCTCGACGTGACGCCGCTGTCCCTGGGCATCGAGACCCTGGGAGGCGTGTTCACCAAGCTGATCGAGCGCAACACCACCATCCCGACCAAGAAGAACCAGGTGTTCTCCACGGCCGCGGACAACCAGCCCTCGGTGACCATCAGCGTGCACCAGGGCGAGCGCGAGATGGCGCGGGACAACAAGCTTCTCGGCCAGTTCAACCTGGAGGGCATTCCGTCGGCCCCGCGCGGCCTGCCGCAGATCGACGTCACCTTCGACATCGACGCCAACGGCATCGTGCACGTGTCGGCCAAGGACCTGGGGACGAGCAAGGAGCAGTCCATCAAGATCACCGCGTCCAGCGGCCTCAGCGAGGACGAGATCCGCAACATGGTGAAGGACGCGGAAGTCCACGCCGAGGACGACAAGAACCGTAAGGAAGCGGCCGAGGCGCGCAACCAGCTCGACTCCCTGGTCTATTCCACGGAGAAGTCCCTGAACGAGTACGGCGACGACCTCGACGCCGAGGTCAAAACAGGCATCGAGGCGGCGCTGGAGAAGGCCAGGAAGGCGCTGGAGGGGGACGACGCCGCGGCCATGCGCGCGGCGTCGGAGGAGCTGAACCAGGCCTCCCACAAGCTGGCGGAAGCCATGTACGCCAAGGCGTCGCAGCAGCAGGCGCAGCAGGATCCCGGGCAGCAGACGCCGCCGCCGGGCGCCGACGGCGGCAAGCCCGACGACAACGTGGTGGACGCGGACTTCGAGGAGGTCAAGGAGTAGGCGCAGGCTCTTGATGGGACCCTATATTGGACAAGAAGGACTACTATGAAATCCTCGGCCTGAGCCGCAACGCCGGCGAGGACGAGATCAAGAAGACGTACCGCAAGCTGGCGCTGCAGTACCATCCGGACCGAAACCCGGACGACAAGGCAGCCGAGGAGAAGTTCAAGGAGCTGTCCGAAGCCTACCAGGTGCTGTCCGATCCCGAGAAGCGGTCCAAGTACGACCAGTTCGGCCACGCCGCGTTCGGCGATGCCGGCCCCTTCGCCCGGGGGTTCGACTTCACCGGCGGGTTCGAGGACATCTTCGGCGACATCTTCGGGGACTTCTTCGGCGGGTCGCCGCGGGGCCGGACCAGGAGCCGGGCGCAGCGCGGCGACGACCTGCGCTACAACCTCGAGGTCACCTTCGAGCAGGCCGCCTTCGGCACCGAGAAGAAGATCAAGATCCCGCGTCACGGCCCGTGCGACGAGTGCGAGGGCAGCGGCGCCGAGAAGGGCACGTCGCCGGAGACCTGTCCCGCCTGCAAGGGTTCGGGGCAGATGGCGTTCCAGCAGGGGTTCTTCACGGTATCGCGCACCTGCGGCCAGTGCGGCGGCCAAGGCCGGGTGATCGCCCACCCGTGCGCCGCGTGCGGCGGCGTGGGCCTGACCCGCAAGTTCCACACCATCAACGTCAAGATCCCGGCCGGCGTCGACACCGGATCGCGCCTCAAGCTGCGCGGCGAGGGCGAGGGCGGCCTCCGCGGCGGCCCGCCGGGCGACCTGTACGTGGTCATCCTGGTGGAGGATCATCCGATCTTCGCGCGCGACGGACAGGACGTCATCTGCGACATGCCCATCTCCTTCGTCCACGCCGCCCTCGGCGCGGAGATCGAGGTGCCCACGCTGGAGGGCAAGGTCAAGATGAAGATCCCCGCGGGGACCCAGTCCAACGCGGTGTTCCGGCTCAAGGGCAAGGGCATCAAGGACGTGCACGGGAGCCGCCGTGGGGACGAACACGTGCGCGTGGTCGTGGAAACGCCCACGCGCCTGACCGGCCACCAGAAGAAGCTGTTGCAGGAATTCGCCGAAGAAGACGGCGACGACGGCCAGCCTATTGCAAAAGGGTTCTTCGAGAAGGTAAAGGAACTCTTCGACTGAGGATCATCGATGGAAGACTCCGACAAGGATGCCGCGGCGCTCGTCGACGACCGGCCCGTGAGCGAGATCCCGGACATCATACCGCTCCTGCCCATCCGGGACATCGTCATCTATCCCTACATGATGATCCCCCTGTTCATCGGCAGGGAGCTGTCCATCAACGCCGTCAACGAGGCGCTGGAGCGCGACCGGCACATCTTTCTCGTGGTGCAGAAGGACGCCGCCGAGGATGACCCCACGGCGGACGACCTCTACCGCGTGGGCACGGTGGCGACCGTCCTGCGCATGCTCAAGCTCGACGACGGCCGGGTGAAGATCCTGGTGCAGGGGATGACCAAGGGCATCCTCCAGGAGTTCGTCCGGGAAGAACCCTACTTCGAGACGCGCATCGAGAAGGTCATCGAGCCTCAGGTCATCGAGGTGTCCATCGAGGTCGAGGCGCTCATGCGCAACGTCAAGGAGAAGATCGAGCAGATCCTCAACCTCAAGAGCCTGCCGCCGGAGATCGTCATGGTCACCGACAACGTCGTGGACCCCGGCGTGCTGGCCGACCTGGTGGCCTCCAACCTGCGCCTCCAGATCGAGGAGAGCCAGGCCATCCTCGAAATCTACGAGCCGGTGGAGCGGTTGCGGAAGGTCAACGAGCTGCTCACCCGGGAGCTCGAGCTGGCCACCATGCAGGCGCGCATCCAGAACCAGGCCAAGGACGAGATGAGCAAGACCCAGCGGGAGTACTTCCTGCGGGAGCAGCTCCGGCAGATTCATCAGGAACTCGGCGAGGGCGACGAGAAGACCGAGGAGATGAACGAGCTCAAGGACCAGATCGACAAGGCCGAAATGCCGCCGGAGGTCAAGAAGGAGGCCGACAAGCAGCTCAAGCGGCTGGAACAGATGCACCCGGAGTCGTCCGAGTCCTCCCTCGTGCGCACCTACCTGGACTGGATGGTGGAGCTTCCCTGGAGCGTGCGCACCGACGACAACCTGGACCTCAAGAAGGCCAAGCAAGTCCTCGACGAGGACCACTTCAACCTGGAGAAGATCAAGGAGCGGTTCCTCGAATACCTGGCGGTGAACAAGCTGCGGAAGAAGATCCGCGGCCCCATCCTGTGCTTCGTCGGCCCGCCGGGGGTGGGCAAGACCTCCCTCGGTAAATCCATCGCGCGCGCCCTCGGGCGCAACTTCGTGCGCATCTCGCTGGGCGGGGTACGCGACGAGGCGGAGATCCGCGGCCACCGCCGGACCTACGTGGGCGCCCTGCCCGGCCGCATCATCCAGGGGATGAAGCAGGCCGGCTCCAACAACCCGGTATTCATGCTGGACGAGCTGGACAAGGTCGGCAACGACTTCCGCGGCGATCCGTCGGCGGCGCTGCTGGAGGTGCTCGACCCGGAGCAGAACCACGCATTCAGCGACCACTACCTGAACGTGCCCTTCGACCTCTCCAGCGTGCTGTTCATCTGTACGGCCAACCTGCTCGACACGGTGCCGCCCGCGCTGCGGGACCGCATGGAGGTCATCCACCTCTCCGGCTACACCAACGAGGAGAAGCTGGAGATCGCGCGCCGCTTCCTGATCCCGCGGCAACGCCAGGAGGCGGGGATCTCCGCCGAACTGCTGGACATCTCGCAGGACGCGGTGCTGCGCATCATCGAGCAGTACACGCGGGAGGCCGGGCTGCGGAACCTGGAACGGGAGATCGCGGCCATCAGCCGCAAGATCGCGCGCAAGGTGGCGGACGGCCGCACCGCGCGCACGCGCGTCACCCGGCGCAACTTGCACCAGTTCCTCGGGCCGCCGCGCTTCCTCACCGAGACCCAGGAGCAGAACGAGATCGGCGTGGCCACGGGCCTTGCCTGGACCAGCGCCGGGGGCGAGCTGCTGCACGTGGAGGCATCGCTCTCCAAAGGCCGCGGCAACCTCACCCTCACCGGCCAGTTGGGCGAGGTGATGCGCGAATCGGCCCAGGCCGCGGTGAGCTACGCCCGCGCCCAGGCCAAGAACCTCGGGCTGGAGGAGAACTTCTACCAGAAGCAGGACATCCACATTCACGTGCCCTCGGGCTCCATCCCCAAGGACGGCCCCTCCGCGGGCATCACCATGGGCACCGCCCTCATCTCGGCGCTGACCAAACGGCCGGTAAGCCGCAACATCGCCATGACCGGGGAGATCACGCTCCGGGGACGGGTGTTGCCCGTGGGCGGCCTGAAGGAAAAGTGCCTGGCCGCCTTCCGCTCCGGGGTCCAGACCGTCGCCATCCCCTTCCAGAACCAGAAGGACCTGGAAGAGATCCCGCGTCCGCTGCGCAACAAGCTCAACTTCATCCTGGCGCGCAACATGACCGACGTGCTGGAGGTGGCCTTCGTCGACAAACCCGGCCGCGCACCCAGCAAGGGGACCGGCTCCGGGACCGCCGCCAAGGCCAAGAAGCAGGCCCGGCGCAGCCGCCCCAAGAGCGGGGGGGACAGGACGGTGCCGGCGAACGCGTAGTGGAGCGCCGCCAGGAAAGCCCTTCGTCGCCCATGAAACTCCGCGACCTGGGAGAATTCGGGCTCATCGACCTGATCCAACGCAAGACCCCACGCCGGCGCGGGGTGCGGCTCGGCATCGGCGACGATGCCGCCTGGGTGTCCACCGCCGGCGACTCACTGTTGTTCACCTCGGATCTGCTCATCGAGGGCGTCCACTTCAACCGGGAGTGGATCTCGATGCGGGATCTCGGACACAAATCCCTCACCGCCAGCCTGAGCGACATCGCCGCCATGGGCGGGCGTCCGGCGTTCTTCCTCCTTTCCCTGGCCCTTCCCGACATCGACACGCGGCAGGCCGCCGCCTTGGTCGACGGCATCCAGGCGTTGGCGGCCGAGCACCGCGTGGCGCTGGTGGGGGGCGACACCTGCGCAGCCGACCGGCTCACCATCGACGTGTTCCTCGCCGGAGAAGCGCCCCACGGGGCGGTGACGCGCGCGGGCGCCCGGGTGGGCGACGACATCTACGTCACCGGCACGCTGGGGGACTCGGCCCTGGGGCTCGCGCTGCTTTCGGATCCGCGCCCCAAGGTGTCCGCGCGGGACCGGAACTACCTGGTCGGGCGGCACCACCGCCCCAGCGCGCGCGTGAAGACCGGCATGCTGCTGGCCCGGGAGGGCCTGGCGCACGCCATGATGGACGTGAGCGACGGCCTCGCCCAGGACCTGGGCCACATCTGCCGGGCCAGCCGCACGGGCGCCGTGGTGCACCAGGCGCGGGTACCACTGTCGCCGGCCTTCGTCCGGGTCGCCGGGCCCGACGATCTTTGGTGCGCGCTCGCCGGCGGCGAAGACTACGAACTGCTGTTCACCGCGGCTCCGGACGCGCGCAAGAGCGTGGAGCGCGTCGCCCGCCGCGCCGGCGTCCCCATCACCCGCATCGGCGAGTGCGTGCCACGGAAGCGCGGCGTCACGCTGGTGGACGCCGGTGGGGAATGCGCGCCCCTGAGCGCGGGGGGATACGACCACTTCAGGGACGCCGGGAGGGACGTCATTCCCGCGAACCCCCAGGTCGTCGACCGGTCCCCCGGGGTCCTCATTCCCCCGGGGTCGTCGAGTCCCCCCCGGTTCGTCATTCCCGCGAAAGCGGGAATCCAGGCGGGGTGAGGCGGGGAGTACGTCCGTGTCGCCCCGCCCCACCCCTGGATTCCCGCTTTCGCGGGAATGACGAACCGGGGGGACCGGGTGACGAACCGGGGGGACCGGGTGACGGCCGGGAGGACCGGGTGACGACCGGGGGGACCGGGTGACGGCCGGGCAGACCGGGTGACGGCCGGGGGGACCGGGTGACGAACCGGGGGGACCGGGTGACGACCGGAGGGACCGGGTGACGGCCGGAGGATCGGTTGACGGTGGAGTCGGACCGGTGGACATGGCGGGAGTAGCGTGGGAATGACGGAATTTGGTTCACCATGGACGAAGAACAACTTACAGAACTCCTGAATCGCGTCCGGCGCGGCGAGGTGGCGGTCGACGACGCGCTGGAGCGGCTGCGGCACCTTCCCTTCGAGGACCTGGGGTTCGCCAAGGTGGACCATCACCGGGCCTTGCGGCAGGGATTTCCCGAGGTCATCCTGGGCGAGGGCAAGGAGGTGGCGGACATCGCCGCCATCGCCCGGGCGATCCGCAAACGCGCGGTGAACGTGCTCATCACGCGCCTGTCCGATGAGAAGATGGACGCGCTCAAGCCGCGGCTTCGGGGCTTCCGTTTCCATCGCGAGGCGCACGCGGCCACGTGGCGCGCCAAGGACGCGCCGCTCAAGGGCAAGGGGACCATCGCGGTGGTGTGCGCCGGCACCTCGGACATCCCGGTGGCCGAGGAGGCCGCGGTCACCAGCGAAATCATGGGCAACCGGGTGGAACGGGTCTATGACGTGGGCGTGGCGGGCCTGCACCGGCTGCTCGGGCACCACCGGCAACTCACCGAGGCGGCGCTGCTGATCGTCGTGGCGGGCATGGAAGGCGCGCTGCCCAGCGTCGTGGCCGGCTTGGTGCGGCGGCCGGTCATCGCCGTACCCACCAGCGTCGGCTACGGCGCCAGCTTCCATGGCCTGTCCGCGCTCCTGGCCATGCTCAACTCGTGCGCCGCCGGGGTCACCGTGGTAAACATCGACAACGGCTTCGGCGCCGGCTACGCCGCGTCGCTGATCAACAGGGATTGAAATGGCCGATGAAGAAAAGAAATACCGGGTCTTGCGACGGGCGTCGGAGCTGAGTGTCCGGCTCACGGGCGACTCCCTGCCGCGGGTGCTGGCGGACGCGGGGTTCGCGCTCTTCGATCTGCTCGTGGACCTCGACGCCGTGGAGGCGCCGGAGAGCGTCACAATCGAGGTGGAGGGCGTGGACCACGACGACCTCATGGTAAACTGGATTCGCGAGCTGCTCTACGAGTACCAGGCGAGCGGCTACGTGCTGAAGGAGTTCACGATTCACGAGGCCGGCGAGTTCTTCGTGCGCGCGGAGGGCCGCGGTGAGAAATTCGATCCCGACCGCCACGAAGAACGCGAAACCATCGCCGCGGTCAACGAGCGCTCGAGCCACCTGGGGAAGATGGGCGACCAATGGACCGCCCAGGTGGGGTTCGAGTTATGAGGGTCAACCGGGCCGTTGATGCAACGTGAGCCCGAAGCGGTGAGGGCTCCGCGGGTCCGAGGAGAAACCGGGGCTGTTCATGCGCTCTGACTACCATGGCTGTTCGCTCATCGCCGACCCGATCCACCGCTACATCCCCTTCACCGTGCCCGAGGAACCGGGCGAGGTCACGGAAAAGGACCTGATCGACTCTCCCTGGTTCCAGCGCCTGCGCTACATCTTCCAGCTCCAGAGCGCGCGCTGGGTCTACCCCTCCGCGGAGCACAGCCGCTTCCAGCACTGCCTCGGGGCCATGCACCTGGCCGGGGCCTTCGCCCGCGGGCTGTACCCGTCCCTGCACAATGTCCTGGGCGAGGACTGCCCCTCCGCCAACTACGTGGAAGCGTACATGCGCGTCATCGGGCTGCTGCATGACGTCGGCCACGGCCCGTTCTGCCACTTCTTCGACAACCACTTCCTCAGCGATCACGGACTGATCCACGAGGACCTCTCCCAGGTCATCATCCGCGAGCACCTGGGCGACCTCATCCGCGGCATCCGCCGGAGCCCGTCGGGCCCCTTCGCCGAGGGCGAGGAACTGGACCCCGACGAGATCGCCTTTCCCATCAAGAAGGACTCCGACGACGACCCCGCGCGCCCGCGCTGGGTGCGCTTCCTGCAGCCGCTGACCAACGGCATCCTCACCTTCGACAACCTCGACTACGTGTCGCGCGACTCGTACATGTGCGGCGTGGCCATCGGCCCCATCGACCGCGAACGGCTGATGTACTACACGTTCATCTCGCCCAAGGGACTCACGCTGCACCGTTCCGGCGAGGGCGCTCTCACGATGTTCCTGAACGCGCGCAAGTACCTCTACGAAAACGTCTACTTCCACCGCACCACCCGGGCCATCGACGCGCACCTGCAGGAACTGTTTCCGGAGACCATGGCGCGGATCGCGCCGGGGAATCCCCTGGAGCACATGGACCGGTACCTGCACCTGACGGACTGGTCGCTCTTGCAGGAGGTCTCACACTGGCGCCGGCTCGGCACGCCGCTGGGGCGCGAATGGGGGCGCATCCTCGACCGCGACCTCAAGTGGCGGCTGGCCTACGAGCGGAGCCTCGCGGGGTCGGAGCTCGACGCCGGGCTCGACGCCATCGGCGTGCGCGACTGGGAAGCGCGCGTGCGCGCCGCGCTGCCGGCCGACCGGCGCGACCTGGTCTTCCGCGTGGACATGGCCAGCCAGGACTCGCGCCCCGAGAACCCCATGGCCATGGGCAAGAAGCAGATCCACACCTACGACCCTTCCACCGGCATCATCACCAAGGAATCCATGGCCGAGCTGTTCGCCTACATCCCCTCCAAGATCGTCAAGTTCCGCGTCTTCGCCCTCGACCACGCCCACGACCGCCTGCTGGCCTCCTGCACCGAGGAGGTCTTGCGCGCCGCCGCGGGGTGAGAGCGGTCAGCGCCGGAACCTGTCCCCGAGCCACGCCGGGGCGTGAGCGGCCAGCACCAGGCCGCAGCCCAACGTCAGGATGGCGGGACCCAACGGCACGTCGAACCGGTAGGCGATCGCGAAACCCGTCAAGCCGATGCCCGCGCCGGCCAGCGACGACACGATGAAATAGGGCGCCATGCGCGATACCAGGGGCCTCGCGGCGATGGGCGGGAGCACCAGCAGGCCGAAGGTGATCAGCGGGCCGGCCATCATGACCCCCAGCGCGATGGTGACTCCGGCGAGCAGGTGGAAGAGCAGGTCCCACGTGAAGGTGCCTCCCTTGAGGAGGAAGGTGAGGTCCCGGTCGAACGACGCCATCAGCAACTCGCGCCGGAAGAGGACGAGGCCCGCCGTCACCGCCGCGTAGACCGCGCTGAGGACGGCAAACTCGGTCCAGGACAGGACCACCGCTTCTCCCTTGACCAGGCCCAGGATCGCCGCGTCGCCGAAGGGATGGACCGCCACGAAGAGGATCATGAGCGACCCGGCCAGGGCATACGCCACGGCCAGCCGCGTCTCCGAGCGCCCGCCGCCGCGAAGGTCCGTCAGCGCGAGCAGCGTCATGCCCGCGAAGGTGAACAGCAGCGAGCCCGCGTAAGCCAGCAGGCGCTCGATCTGGTGCGCGTCGCCCGACGTGTGGCCCGGATGCGGCACCAGGCCGACTTCGTGCGCGAACAACGCGAAGGCCGCGCCCGCGGCCGCGAACTGCGGCAGGGTCAGGCCCAGCAGCACACTGCGCCTGAGCACCAGGAAGCCCCCCACCACCGGACACACCAAGCCCAGGACGACGCTTCCCAGGACCGCCGGGAAGAGCAGGAAGGCAGGGTCCAGGATCTCCGCGAATGCCTGCACCACGTCGGCGCACCTTACGCGGCTTCGCGGATGCCCCCGTGCACGCGACCGTCCGAGACCTGGATGACGCGATCACAGGACCGCGCGAGGAGGTCGGCGTCATGGCTGCAGATGACGATGGCCAGACGGGAGCACCGGTTGATCTCTTCGAGCTGTCGCGCGATGTCCTCGCGGGTATGCCGGTCCACGCCGGCGAACGGCTCGTCGAGCAGCAGCAACGCCGGATCCACGGCCAGGGCGCGGGCGATGAGCGCCCGTTGACGCTGCCCGCCCGAGAGATGGAAGAACACCGCTCGCCCGAGGTGGACCAGGCCGACCTGGAGCAGAACCTTGTCGACCCGCTGCCGTTCGCTTGGCGGGAACAGCCGCCAGGGACGCAGCCGGCCGTAGGTGCCCATGGCCGCCACCTCCCGGACGCTCAGCGGGAAGTAGGCGTCGAGGGTTGCGTGCTGGGGTACGTAGCCGAGGCGGGCCCGCGGCATGTGGCGTTCCACGTTGCCGCCGCGTGGCGGGAGCAGGCCCAGCATAGACCGGAGGAGAGTGGTCTTGCCGGACCCGTTGGCTCCCGCCAAGCCGACGAATTCACCGGCGTCGATGCGCAGATGGACATCGTCGAGTACCGTCTCGGGGCCGTACCCCAGACACGCGTGCTGGAGCGCGAGGAGAGGACGCTCCGGCGAGGCGCTCGCGGTCACTGACGGACCGCCTTGGAAAGGTGGGTGACGAGGTAGTCGATCAACTTGACGTAGGTGTCCACGCCGGGCCGCCCGCCGACGTACAAGGGCACGGGCACCACGGCGGCACCGGTTTCACGCGCGACCCGTTGCGGCACCCGGCTGGGATAGGTGCCGTACACCACCAGCGGCACGCGCGCGGCCTTCATCCGCTCCACCAGTTGGACGATGTGCGCCGGCGTCGGTCCGATGCCGGCCGCCACTTCCAGGGTGCCGAACAGCCGCATTCCGTAACGCTTGGCGAAGTAGGCCATGTCGTCGTGGTAGCTGACGTACTGGATACCGTCGAGGCTCCGGGCGGCCTTTTGCCACCCGGGTATGCGCCGGTCCAGCTCCGCGGTGTAGGCTTGCATGTTCTCCATGAAGAAGGAGCGGTGCTCGGCGTGGGCCTTCGACAGGCCTTCCGCGATGTTCCGGGCGATGAGCTTCCCCAGCACCGGGTCCAGGTTGTAGTGGGGATTGCCCCGCGGATGGATGTCGCCACCCTTGCGCGAGAGGGTCTTGGGCGGCTTCAGGGGCACGACCCCGGTGGAGGTGTCGATGTAGCCGATGCCGCCGCGCGCAATCCGCGGATTGGCGGCCACGTCGAGCAGCGCGGGCAGGAAGGCGTGCTCCAGCGACAGCCCCATCAGCACCACCGCGTCCGCGCGGTTCAGCAGGGTGACCATGCTCGGCTTCACCTGGACGCTGTGAATGTCCCGGACACCCAGCGTCAGGCTGTTTACCGACACCCTGTCCTTGCCGATCCGCCGCGTGATGTCGGCCAGGTCCGGAATGGTCGTCACCACGCGGATCTTCTGGGCCGCCGCCGGTCCCGCCAACAGCAGGACCAGCGACAGCGTGAAGGCGGCCCGCGGCCACCACCGTATGAAAGGACTCGTCATGCGCATGTCTCCTCAAGGACCCTAGGGTCGTGTCCCGCAAATACGTGGCATAATTTGCTGGTCTTTTTCGCCGTCGGCTGCGTTGCTCTTCCTCGCGTGGTGCCCGCCACTGCTCGTCATCGCGCCTTGCCGACGACGAAAAATCCTGCGCAACTTATGCCAGGTATTTACGGGACACGACCCTAGCGCCGCTCACGAAAACCGTGCGTGTGGCTGCCGAGAACGGTGGTCCATTGGAGAAAGACCTGCGAACCGTCGTACGACGAACCCTCGTCGTCGTCCCATCCCTGGGTGTACTGGAGCCGCAGGCGATTGAACTCGCTGGGCGCCCAGGTGATGTACGGCGACAGACTGAGCGTCCTGTGGTCGGGGTCTTCCAGCTCGGGCGCGGAATCCAGCAACAAACCCAGGCTCCATTTGCCGGGCAACTCCGGATTGACGTCCCAGTTGGCGTAAGCGTAGCCGCCGCGGGCAGTCATGGTTCCGACGTCGTGGAAGTCCTGGCGGTTGACGAACCATTCACCGGCGACGGTGAACCCTTCGTAGAAACCCGGCACGAGGGGCCGGTGCCGAAGCGTCACGTCGACGCCCATGAGCGAGCGACGGCTGTCTTCTTCCATCTCCGTCCTCGGCGAATGCGCCAATGACGAACCCACCTCGAGATTCCAGGTTTCGCTCAGGTCGAAGTAGGCGTGCAGCCGGCCCAGGTAGGTCAGGTCCTCGAGGGAGCGGCTTCCGCCTTCGTCGGCGTGCTCTTCGCCCTCTTCCTCGTGTTCCTCACCTTCCTCATCGTGCTCTTCGCCCTCCTCCTCGTGTTCTTCACCTTCCTCATCGTGCTCTTCGCCCTCTTCCTCGTGTTCCTCGCCCTCCTCCTCGTGGCCGTGCCCTTCGCCACCATGTGCATGCCCGATCTCGTTGAACACGCCGCCGCTCAAGGCGAGGTAGAACGGGGTCGGAAAGAGATAGCGCCACTGGACGCCCGTGCCCAGGGACTCTCCGCCGACCATGCGGGTCATGGACAGAGGCGTATTGACGAACGGGAGCTCGTGCGGGTGGAACTGGGGCAGGCGGCCGAAGTCCGCGAAAAACCGCCCCGCGGTGACATTGACCGGCAGCGACGTCGTCTGCACGGCAGCCTCTTCGATCTCGACTCCCTCTCCCGTGCCGTTGATGAACGTATAGGCCCTGGCGTAGGGATCGATCTCGGCCGACAGTCCAAGCTCCACCGACCGTACGTTGAACTCCCCGTCAGTGTCCGGCCGACTCTCGAAGGTCGTGTCGATGGCCAGACCGATGGACGGGTTCAGGATCGAAGGGCTCTCCTGAATCGACTTCACCGATTGCTCGACCGACTTCACGTGGTCCGCCTCGGCCTTCTTCGTCTCGAGATCCTCGATGCGCTTCATCAAGTCACCCATTTCCTGCTGCATGTCGCGCAGTTGCTTCTTGAGCGCATCCACCGGCTCCTGGGCTCCGCCCGGTACCGAGAGCCCGCACGCTAGCAGGAACGCCGCGCATCCGAGAACCAACCTTTTCACTTTGACAAGTCTCATAGAAAAGCCTCCTTCTGGCACAGTTCCACCATATGCTATTAGTAAATCACTATCAGATTATCAAGGCCTATTCCCATGTTTCCTTGTCGTTGGAAAGACCATTGTTGCGAGTGAGATCTGTAGATCATTAACAAGACCTGTTTGACCACCTATTGTCGCGTCGCAAGGGATAAATATATTGATCGATCATTTTATTTGGTCAAATGCCCGCGTATAATGCCCGTATGGACCCGCCCTTCCGACCTCTCGGCCGAGTCGCACTTTTCGGCGACGGACCCGGCCGCCGCCTTTGCGTGCCACTCAAGTGTGGTATTGTGTAATATGAGGGATCCGTTCCGTAGTCGCGCACGGGACGGACGGCACGCCTGCCCCGGCAGGTGCTTGGGAGTTCACATGGACAGCGAAAAAAGCCACCTCGACGAGACCGTTCTTCGAATTCGCCCTCGCGCCAAGCGGCGCACCAGGCAGCGCAGCGTCATCCAGCGAGTCCTCCTGGAAGCCAACCGACCGTTGAGCCCGCAGGACATTCTCCTGGCCGCGCAGGCCAGGGCGCCCGGCTTGGGCATCGCCACGGTCTACCGCACCATCCACACCATGATGACCGAAGGCACGCTCGTGGCGGTGGGCATTCCCGGAGAGGCGGCGCGCTACGAGACCGCCGGGAAGGAACACCACCACCACTTTCAGTGCCGCGAGTGCGACGGTGTATTCGACGTGCAGGGCTGCCCCACCGACGACCTGGTGAAGCTGGCGCCCAAGGGCTTTCATCTCGAAAGCCACCAGGTCGTGCTCTACGGCGTCTGCCCGCCGTGCACGGGCATGCCGACCTGACCGCGAGCCTGTTCCGCGGGATGCCCGCGCCCGCCCCCCTGCTTGCGTTTCCATTCACGATGACGTATCGCGGAGATGGGCTTCGACGCCCCTCCGTGCGTTTTGGACTTCGTCACGACACTCGACGCTCATGCCGGACGCAGCCGGCCATGTCGTGATTGCGGGCGGCCCGACTCGCGGCTGACACGAGAACGCCGCGCGGGCGCGGGCCCACCCACCACAGGGAGACGAATCATGAACGGGCTTCGCATCGAACAGGAAGGAAGGCCGGCGCAGGAGCTGGATTTCCGGCAACTCGCGGCATTGGACGGCCAGATCGACGACGTCGGCGCGCTGATCCCCGGCCGGGTCGGCGGCGCGGTGACGCTCCAGGCCATCCTCGACCGGCTCCAGCCCGACCCGCAACTGGACCACCTCACAGTGGAATCCACCGACGGCGGCTTCGCCGCCAGCGTGCCGCTGGAAGCGCTGCGCAACGCGCTCATCGCCTACCGCGTGGGCGACGAGCCCCTGCCCCGTGACAAGGGCGGCCCGCTGCGCTTTCTCATCCCCAACGACGAGGGCTGCGCCACCGGCGGCGCCGACGCCTGCGCCAACGTCAAGTTCGTGGGCACGCTACGGCTCACCAAGGGAAAGGGCAATGACACGCGCCCGGCCACGCCGCGGCAACACGCCGGGCTGCACGAGCGCGAACGCGCCGGTTGAAAGTCATTCCCGAGGAATGGGCCTGTCAAAACGTCGTCCGGACAAGAATTCCCGAGGAATAGGCTGTGTCAAAACGTCGTCCGGACAAGAAACCCCGAGGAATAGGCTGTGTCAAAACGTCGTCCGGACAAGGATTCCCGAGGAACAGGCTGTGTCAAACGTCGTCCGGACAAGAATTGGCGCCAACCCCCCGGACTCGTCATTCCCGCGAAAGTGGGAATCCAGGGGTGGGGAGGCGGGGGACCGCCCCTGTAGTGCCCCACCACCGCCCCTGGATTCCCGCTTTCGCGGGAATGACGAGTCGGGGGGGTCGGTGAATGACGAGTCGGGGGGGTCGGTGAATGACGAGTCGGGGGGGTCGGTGAATGACGAGTCGGGGGGGTCGGTGAATGACGAGTCCGGGGGGTCGGTGAATGACGAGTCCGGGCGGTTGGTGAATGACGAGTCCGGGCGGTTGGTGCTTCTCTCAGATGGTGTTTTGTTTGACACAGCCTGATTCGCGGGAATGACGGAATGACGAATCCCCGCCCTAGAAAGGACACCGAATGGCTTCACTCAAGGACAAATACGCGATCGTCGGCGTCGGACACTCGGCCCTGGGCAAGGTGCCCGAGCTGAGCGACTACGGTCTGCAGGTCACGGCGGTGAAGGCCGCCCTAGACGACGCGGGCATCAAGAAGACCGATGTCGACGCGGTGATCACCCACAGCCACCTGTTGGGAGCGGTGCGGGTGCACCACCAGAACCTGTCCGAGCGATTGGGCATCGACACCGCCTTCGGCGTGTCGCTGTCCGCGGGCGGCGCGACCTCTTGCCTGATGGTGCAGGTGGCGGCCGCCGCCATCGAGGCGGGCTTCTGCAAGACCGTGCTGTGCGTGCACGGCGACAAGGGCGCCACGCGCAAGACCGTAAGCCGGGGCGAGGGCGGCGGCGAGTTCGGCCCCGAGTACGGCCTGTTCGGCGCCGCCGGCCAGCACGCCTTCGGCCTCACCCGGCACATGCACGAGTACGGCACCACCCACGACCACATGGGCGCCATCGCCGTGGCCTGCCGCAAGCACGCGCAACTGAACCCCGTGGCCGCCATGCAGACCGACATGACCCTGGAGGACTACCACAACTCGCGCTGGATCGTGTGGCCGTTCCACCTGTTCGACTGCTGCCTGCGGAGCGACGGCGCCGCCGCGGTCATCGTCACCTCGGCCGAGCGCGCCAAGGACATGAAGCAGAAACCGGTCCACGTCATGGGCATGGGCCGCGCCAACAACTCCCGCGGCTACATCTGGGGCGACCACATGACCGAACTCGGCGCCAAGGAGTCCGGCGCCCAGGCCTTAGCCATGGCCGGCCTCCAGCCCAAGGACATCGACACCGCGCAGATCTACGATTGCTTCACCTACATCCTCATGGCCACGCTGGAGGACTACGGCTTCTGCAAGAAGGGCGAGGGCGGCCCGTTCGTGAGCGGCGGCCGCATCGAGCTGGGCGGCGAGCTGCCCACCAACACCTCCGGCGGCATGCTCTCCGAGTGCTACATCGAAGGCATGCTCCAGATCGTCGAGGGCGTGCGCCAGTTGCGCGGCGAATGCGGCCCGCGCCAGGTCAAGGACGCCGAGACCGCCATCATCAGCGGCAACGGCGGCAACGCCGTGTGCCACTCGACGCTGATACTGCGCAATTGACCGGACAGCCGAGGGACGCAGGTCGCATGAGCGAAGCATCATCCGACAAGGCGACGCGGACGAAGGAACGCCCGTTGCCGCCGGGAAATGCAGAACGATAGAGGGAGACCGCCGTGAGCGATTACGCCAAACCGATTCCGACCCCGTCCGAGGACTCCCAGGTCTACTGGGAGGCCACGAAGAACCACGAAATGAAGCTGCAGCAGTGCCGCAGGTGCGGCGCCTTCCGGTTCCCGCCCGGAGAGGTGTGCCCCGAGTGCACCTCCGACGAGTACGACTGGACGCCCGTCTCCGGCAAGGGCCGGGTGTTTTCCTTCGTCATCTACCACCGCGCCTACCAGCGCGGGTTCGCGGACGAGCTTCCCTACGTGGTGGCCGTCATCGAGCTCGACGAAGGAGCGCGCATGCTCTCCAACGTCACCGGCTGCAAGCCCGAAGAGGTGCGCTGCGACATGCCCGTGGAGGTGGTCTACGAGGACATCACCGACGAAGTGACCCTGCCGAAGTTCCGGCCGGCGTAAACCGCGAGAGACCTGAGGGGGCCCTGTTGCCGCAAAGGAGACCAACCATGTCCTATCGCGACCTGAGAGAATGGATCGAGCAGGTGGACGCCATGGGCGAGCTGCGCACGGTTCCCGGCTGCGACTGGAACCTGGAGATCGGCGCCTTGGCGGAGGCGGCCGGGCGCGGCGAGAACGCCCCCGCGATCCTGTTCGACCAGATCAAGGACTACCCCGAGGGGCACCGGGTGCTGGTGGGCATGGTGGAATCGCTCAAGCGCGCCGCCCTCACCACCAACCTGCCCACGGACATCACGCGCAACGAGTTCATCGCCGCCTGGAAGGAGCGCCTCAACAACCCGGCGCTGATCCCGCCCGAGTACGTGGACGAGAGCCCGCTCTACGACAACGTGTTCACCGGCAAGGACATCGACCTCTTGTCGCTGCCCGTGCCCAAGTGGCACGACGAGGACGGCGGGCGCTACATCGGCACCGCCCACGTGGTCATGACCCAGGACCCCGAGGAGGGCTGGGTGAACATGGGCGTGTACCGCACCATGGTGCACGAGAAGGACCGCCTGGCCGTGTACATCTCGCCCGGCAAGCACGGGCGCATCCACCGCCAGAAGGCCTTCGACCAGAACAAGCCCCTCAAGGTCGCCATCTCCTTCGGCCAGGACCCGCTGCTGTTCCTGCTGGGATCGCGGCAGATCCCCTGGGGCGACGAGGAGCTCGCCTACGCCGGCGGCATCAAGGGCGCGCCCGTGGACGTCATCCGCGGCGAGTTCACCGGCCTGCCCATTCCCGCCCGCGCCGAGATTGCCATCGAGGGCGAGATCATGCCCGACGAGATGCGCGAGGAAGGCCCCTTCGGCGAGTGGACCGGCTACTACGCCAGCGGCTCGCGCGATGAACCCGTGGTGCACGTCAAGAGCCTCATGTACCGCGACAACCCCATCCTCACCGGCTCGCCGCCGTTCCGGCCCCTGCCCGGCGCCGACGGCTGCGGCTCGCTGATCCGCGCCGCGTTCATCTGGGACTCCATGGAGAAGGCCGGCGTCCCCGACGTCACCGGCGTCGCCTGCTACCAGAACCGCTTCTTCACCGCCGTCTCCATCCGCCAGCGCTACCCCGGCCACGCCAAGCAGGCCGCCATGATCGCCAGCCAGAACCACACCGGCGCCTACCTCGGCCGCTACGTGGTGGTAGTGGACGACGACATCGACGTCGCCGACCTGAACGACGTCGTCTGGGCCATGTGCACCCGCTGCAACCCCGTCGACTCCATCGATATCCTGCGCCGCACCTGGAGCGGCCCCCTCGACCCCATCATCCCGCGAGACAAGAAAGGCCTCAACTCCCGCGCCATCATCGACGCCTGCCGCCCCTACGAATGGATGAAAGACTTCCCCCCGGTGTCGGGAGCGAGTGCGGAGCTGAAGGAGCAGGTGCTGGAGAAGTTTGGGGGGTATTTGAAGGGGTGAGGGGGGAGTGAGCCGCGGGTCTTGCAAAATAGAAATGGATTTCTATTTTGCAAGGATTCGGGCCAACGCCGCGGAATGACGAATTCAGGGTTAGCTACGACACCCCCCGGTCACGACTCTGTTCGCGGGTTTCTTTGGTGGACCGCGAAACCACCTGTATTTTGACACAGATGTCACGGTCCAGGGCAGCCAACATTCTCATGAGCCGATCCAGCGTAAAACGCCGCAGATCGGCATTACGGATTCGGGAGAAATCCGCGGCCGCAAAGCCGGTCTCTTGCCCGGCCTTTCTGACCGTAAGCCCGCGGTTGTCCAGCACCGCTATGACCCGAGCCGCAACAATCGCCTTGGCCTGCTTCAGATCCGCTTCGGGATCGCCCAAATCTCGAAAGACGTTCCCGCTTCCCTCCTCCAATTCGAAGTCGTCGTTCATTGCAACAAACCCCTCTTCAATCGCCCCAGGCGCGCCTTCACGAGATCGATGTCGTGCTTCGGCGTTTTGATGCCCGTCTTCGACTTCTTCCCGAACGCGTGAACCACCCACAATCTCCCCGCGATTTCAGTGACGTAGACAACGCGCCAAGCACCGGTTTGGTGGCGAAGCGCAATCTCCATGACTCCGAGCTCAAGACCCTTCAGCGGCTTGGCGATGTCTGCCTTTCCGCCTTCCGCGGCGATCGTAAGCGCGGTGTTGATCCGGTCGCGTACAGCCTTTGGGAAGGTCTCGTAACCCTTCCGCGCTGCCTTGACCCAACCGATGGGTCTTGTCTGCGACCAAGTTCCATTGTTGTCATTTATGACTACACACGTCAAACATGTCTTCCCTTGTGCCGAATTCACGGGCGGGGCCGACAGAGCGGCGCAGGGTCGCTCACGCCTTCGACTCAAGACGGTTCTCCCGTCAAGTGCAAGGAATGTGCCACCCCCGAAGTCGCGGGGGCCACGACTGAACCGCCCCGGGTTTACCGCAGACTCAACTCTTTGAGAGGATGGAGTCATGAATGAGTCAACGAGGCACCACGCCCCGCGGACCGGGTGAACCGGGTGTTCGAGGCAAGCCAGGCCTCAACTCCCGCGCCATCATCGACGCCTGCCGCCCATACGAATGGGCCAAGGACTTCCCGCCCGTGTCGGGCGCTAGCCCGGAACTGAAGGAGAAGGTGCTGGAGAGGTTTGGAGGGTACTTGAAGGGGTGAGGCGCCAACCCCCCGAGTCGTCATTCCCGCGGAAGCGGGAATCCAGGGGTGGGGAGGCGGGGATCAAGTTGGCGGCAACCGGAAGACACCGGTCTCCATATCAGCCGTCCACAACTCACCCGTATCGATGTCGAACCACCACCCGTGCAGCGTGAGCTCCCCGCTTTCCACCCGATCCTGAATCCACGCATAGGACCGAAGGTTTGCCAGTGACTTGAGCACCGATCGCTGCTCGGCCTCAGTCGCTGTTTCCGCGTCCGTGCGCCCGCCCTCGGAATCCTCCGCCAGCACCTCCCGGCAGGCTCCGTCCGCCAGCGCAACCCACGGCCCCAGGCACTCGAACGGTGGCGGTTCCTGCCCTCGCGCCGCATCCATCGCCGCCTTGATGCCCCCGCAGTGAGAATGCCCGCATACCACGACGTGGGAGACCCCGAGCGCCTTGACGCCGTACTCGACGGCCGCCATCACTGCGTACGCGGTCGCGTCGCCCGGGCGCCGAGGGGGCACGAGGTTGGCGACGACGCGAACCACGAAGATGTCTCCGGGACGCGCACCAAGGATCAACGCCGGGTCCACGCGGGAGTCGCTGCAGGCGATGATCAGGACATCCGGTTCCTGGCCTTGCGACAGGCGCGCCATGAGGGAGCGGTCGCCTTCGTATTCCATCCGGCGGAAGGCACGCGCCCCGTCGACCAGCGCGGACAAGCTGTCCTTACAAGATTCGTTCACGGTCTACCCTTCCCCGAGTTGTCGGTCTCGTGCCAGCGATGATACTCTTGCGAACCATCTATCATCGCAATTTTCATGACCCACAACGAATTTCTCAAGAAGATCGACGAAATCAACGTCTGGAAGAGCGGCGGGCAGCGTGCGCCCCACAAACCCTTGTTACTGTTGCTGGCACTTGGGCGCGTCCTCAACGACCAGGAACGCCTCGCGTCCTACCCGAGTGAAATCAAGCCCGAGCTGGCAAACCTGCTGCAACGCTTCGGCCCTCCCCGGAAAGCGCTTCACCCGGAATTTCCCTTCGGTCGCCTACGCGCCGACGGGCTCTGGGAGATCCCGGGGAGTGAGAGCCTGAGAGTCACCGCGAGCGGAGACCTTTCCGTCCGGGAACTGGAGAGCCGGAACGTCCCGGGCGGATTTCCGGAAGAAATCTACCACATGCTGCACGATTCCTCCGAGCTCGTGCGAGAGGCTGCACGAAGACTGCTGGAGGGCCACTTCCCGGAGTCGTTACATGAAGACATCCGGAACGCCACCGGCATCCCGCGTACCTGGGAGATACGGGATTCCTCCGTTCAGCCGCGAGACCCCGCCTTCCGCCGTGAAGTGTTGCGTGAGTACGAGAGACGGTGCGCCGTGTGTGATTTCGATGTGCGCCTCGGGGACGAATTGATCGGCGTCGAGGCTGCCCATATCAAATGGCATGCAGCCGGAGGCCCGGACGAAGTCCCGAACGGCTTGGCTCTTTGCTGGCTGCACCACAAGGCCTTCGACCGTGGTGCCATCGGTCTCGCGGCCGCTGGCCAGGGCTTCAAGATCCTCGTTTCCAGCGATGTCCACGGCCGCAGCCAGCCCATCCAGTGGTTCCTCGACTTCCACGACAAGCCGTTGCGACCGCCTCGCAATCGCCAACTGGACCCGAAAACGGAGTTCATCACCTGGCATCAGCGCGAGGTCTTTCGCAAACCGGCGCTCGAATAGGCACCACGGTGCAGGCGGATGATCTCCGGATGCAACGATAGTTCCGGTATGACGTTCTTCGCGTCTTGCCCGAGTCGGGTCCCACACGGGCACGGATCGTATCAGTCTTGATACCACCTCACACCCCCCTCAACACCTCCGCCATCTCCCGCACGCCGATCACCTCCGCCTCCCGCGACAGCGGGTAGCGTTCCGTTCCCGCGTACACGACGAACGCCTTCTCGGGCCGTACGTCTTCCAGCGCGTTGTAGAAGCCGCGGGTGGGGCGGGGGGCGAGGCTGTGTTTGATCTCGATGGCCCAGGGCGAGGTGCGGCCGGGAAGCTCCAGGAGCAGGTCGATCTCGGCGCCGGCGGCGGTGCGGTAGAAGCTGGCAAGGGTCCGCCGAGGCGCCGCGACCAGAAGGTTCTCGATCACGAAACCCTCCCAGCTCGCACCCATCACGGGATGGCCGGTCAGGGCGAGCTCGTCCTGAATGCCCAGGAGGCCGTGCACGAGGCCGCTGTCCCTGACGTACACCTTGGGTGACTTGACCAGCCGCTTGCGGGTGTTGGCGATGAAAGGCGGCAAACGCCGAACCAGCAGCAGATCGGTCATGAGATCGACGTACCGAGTCACCATGGGGGCGCTGATGGACAGGCTGGAGGCCAGCGCCGAGGCGTTCAGCAGGGATCCCTGCCCGTGGGCAAGCATCCGCCACAGCCTCTCCAGCGTGGCGGCGGGGACCGGATACGGCGAGAACTGCGGCATGTCCCGCTCCAGGTACGTGGCGGTGAAGTTCAGACGGTACGCAAGGCTGTCCGCATCGTTGGCGGCGAGAAAGCTCTCGGGAAAGCCGCCGCGCACCCACAAACGCCGGAGGGTCTGGTCGTCGGGCGCCAACTCGAGAACGTCGAGGGGGTCGAGGGTGACGTATTCGATCCGCCCCGCCAGACTCTCGCTCGACTGCCGCAGCAGGTCCATGGAGGCGGAGCCCAGGATCAGGAACCGTCCGGTGCGGTTGCCCACCCGGCGGCCTTCGTCGATGAGGCCGCGCAACTCGCGAAACAATTCCGGGGCGCGATGGACCTCGTCGAGGATCACGAGGCGGTCCGCGTACCGCTGGAGAAAGAGCCCTGGTTCGGCCAACCGGGTCCGGTCCGTGCTTTTCTCGAGGTCGAGGTATACGTTATCCGTCGTGTCGGCGATTTGCCGTGCCAGCGTGGTCTTGCCGACCTGACGCGGTCCGATCAACGCCACGGCGGCTTGTCGGCCCAAGGCGACGCGGATATCCTTGTCTGCACGGCGGATAATCATCCTTGCAAATTAAAATGGTTTGTTTTAATTTGCAAGGTTAAACCCCCTGGGAAGTCCGACTGCCCAACCCGATGCCCCCTCCCTTGATAGACACCCTCCGGCGCCTCGCCGCCCTGCTCGCCGGCGAAGGCCGCGACGTTCGCGAACCCGCACCCGACCCCGACGATGACACCCTGCCCGACGACGACCCCGTCGTCCTCCCCATCGAGGACCAGATCGACCTGCATCCGTTCGCGCCGCGGGACATTCCGAGCGTGGTGGAGGAGTATGTCTGGCAGTGCCACGAGCAGGGGTTGCGGGAGGTGCGGATCATTCACGGGCGCGGCAAGGGGGTGCAGCGGCGCATCGTGCAGTCGGCGCTGGGGAAGAACCCGCTGGTGGAGTCGTGCCACGATGCGCCGCCGGAGAGGGGCGGCTGGGGCGCGACGGTGGCGGTGATCCGCGCGAAGGAGCGCGGCGAGTAGGGGCCTCCGGGATCGTGTTCGGCCCGGCCGCGGTTCGTTACGTCACCAGCGCATCCCCCCAGAGCCGTTCGAGAAACCGTTCCCAAGGCAGTATCCTGATACCCTCGGCGGTGCGGCGGGGGGCGGTTTCGTTGCACACGACCACGGCTTGGGCGGGACGATGTTCTTCCACGTAGGCGCGCATGGCCCTGAGTTCTTCGGGGCGGACGCGGGGGCTTCCCTTGACCTCGATGGCTATCTCGCCCGCACGGCCGAGGACGAAGTCGCACTCCAGCCCGGACTTGGTGCGCCAGAAGCGTACCGGGAAATCGTACTCGCGATAGGAACGATAGGCGAGCAGCTCCATCAGCACGAGATGCTCCAGGGCGCGCCCGAAGTCGGCACCGTGTTCGCGTTCGATCCGGCGCCCGGTCATGTGGCCGGCCACGCCGACGTCGAACAGGTAGAATTTCGGTGCCCGTGTGATGACCGCGCGCGAGCGGCGCGGACTGAACGGCTCGACGAAGACGCCCAGCAGCGTGTCCACAAGGATCTGAAAATACTCGCGCACGGTCTTGGAGTGGCGGCAGGTCCAGGCGAAGGGTGCGGTGGTAGTACATGATTCGGAGTATCCTCCGAAATGGTCGAACTAATTCGGAATGTACTCCGACATATACTCCCCAATGGCAAGCTGTGCAAGATCCCTGCCGCGGCTAGGGCCCTGGATTCCCGCTTCCGCGGGAATGACGGTCGGGGGTTTGGCGCCAATTCTTGTCCGGGTGACGTTTTGATACAGCCGCTGTCGCGGGAATGACGAATCGGGGCGTCCTTGGCATCGTGCCAACCGCGAACTTGAATGACGAAGGGTGGAACATCTCCTACAGCGTGGTCTCCGGCGCCCTCCGGTGGTGCGTGGCCTGCTCGTAGGCGTACGCCAGCCGGATCATGCGGCCGTCTTCGTAGGGCCGGCCGAGGAAGCTGATGCCGGCCGGCAAACCATCGGCGGTGAACCCCGCGGGCACCGTCACCGTAGGCACGTAGACCAGGAACGTGTTCAGGTGCGGCGCGCCCTTGTGGTTCACGAAGGGCGGTTTCACGCCGTCGGCGATGAGCGTGGGTTGGTGCTCCACCGCCTTGTGCACGATGGCGTCCAGGCGGTGCTCCGCCATGGTCTTGAGCAGATGGACCATCAGGTGCTCCCGGGCCAGCAGGTACTGGTAGTGGTCCGCGGGGTCGGAGGTGATGCGCAGGCGCGCCTGCACCTGCTCCGTGAGCTTGGGGTAGTCCGGCGACGCCATGGCGTCGGCGCGCGTCCGGTACGGCGGATTGGCGCTGCGGGACATGTAGATCCCGAAGGCCCTTTCCCCGGCGGTGGGATCCGCGCAGCGCTTGGCCAGCAGCTCGTTCAACCGCGCCAGTTCCACCGGGTCCACCACCTCGGCGCCGGCCGCCCGCAGTTCCTCCACCGCGTTGTCGAATATCCCGCTGATGCTCTTGAAGTCGTCGGCCTCGGGATCGGTGTTGTAGCCCATGGGCTCGCGCAGGACGCCGATCCTGGCGCCGCGCAGGCCGTCCGCGTCCAGGAAGTCCGTGTAGCTCGGCGGCACGTGGCCGTAGCCCCTGGAGGTAATCGGGTCATCGCCGTCGTAGCCCACCATGACGTCCAGCAGGGTGGCCATGTCCCGGACCGTGCGCGCCATGGGCCCCAGCGACCCGGCTTCCTGGGGCCAGCCGGAGTACACGCCGGCCCGGCTCACCAGCCCGGCGGTGGGACGCATGCCGGCGATGCAGTTCCACGTGGAAGGCCGGCGAATGGACGCCAGTCCCTCCTGGCCCACGCCCACCGTGCCGAAGTTGGCGGAGACCGCCGCGCCGGAGCCGCCCGAGGAGCCGCCCACGGTACGCTCCACGTCGTAGGGATTGCGGGTGGAGCCGAACAACGAGCCGTGGGTATCGCCCGCGCCCAGCTCGCCCAGAGTGGTCTTGGCCAGCACGATGGCGCCGGCCTCCTTGAGCTTCTCCACCACCCGGCAGTCCCGGTCCGGATAGTAGTCCTTGAACAGCAGCGAGCCCAGGGTGGTGGGCGTCCCCTTGAGATCCGCCTGGTCCTTCATGACCACCGGGATGCCGTGGAGCGGCCCGCTCTTGCCCGAGCCCTTGAACGCCGCGTCCAGCCGGTCCGCCTCGTCGAGGGCCGCGGGGTTCACCGTGATGACGGAATTGATCCGCGGACCGCCGCGGTCATAGGCGTCGATGCGGTCGATGTACGCCTGCACCAGTTGGCGCGCGGTGAGGGTACCCGCGGCGTAGGCGCCGTGAATGTCCGCGATGGTGGCTTCCGGCACCGTGAACGAGTCTGCGTTTGCGCTCATGCGATCCTCCGTCGGCAATGTCCAGGTAGACAGCTCAGAACCCTACCGCAACCTCAATTCCATGAACAGCGCGCCTTCCAGCGGATTCTCGGTGTACTGGGCGGTCTCCCTGAACCCCATGGAACGATACAGGGCGATGGCCGGGCGCATGGCGGGAAGCGTGTCGAGGCGCATGGCCGCATAGCCCTTCTCCCGCGCCGTTTGGACGATCCGCTCTGCGCACTCTCTCCCCAGGCCGTTGCCGCGAAACCCGGGGCGCAGAAACAACCGCTTCATCTCGCACACCCCGCCGCCCAGGTCCTTGAGGGCGACGCAGCCCGCGGTCCGCTCTCCCTCGCGCAAGAGGAATAATACTCCGCCCGGCGGGCCGTAGACGCGCTCCAGGGTTTCGAGCTCCTCCTCGAACCCCTGGAAGCAAAGGTCCACCTCGATCTCGGCCTCGTACTCGCGCAGCAAGGTCCTCGCCTCGCGGTAGTCTTCTTCCGTCAATGCTGTGATGAACTCCGGCACTGTTTGTCCCGTCAGAGGTGAGGCGCGGACGACCATTGTGTCAGTTTGGTCAGAACCTGCCTAAACGTGTATCACTAACCCTTGACCTGTAACAGGACGTGCAATGGAGGACGATCATGGCTGACGACCCCCGAAGCGGCTTCACCGAGGTGCAGGGCATCCGCATGCACTACCGGGAGTGGGGCGACCCCGCGGCTCCGGACCTCCTGCTGGTCCACGGCTGGACCAACTACAGTCTCGGTTGGGCGGGCGTGGCCGAGCGCTTCGCCGGCCGCTACCACGTGGTGGCGCCGGACCTGCGCGGCCACGGCGAGTCGGACAAACCCGTCACCGGCTACCGCCTGCGCGACTTCGCCGAGGACGTCCACCAGCTCATCGCCAACCTCAAGCTCGAGCGCCCAGTCTACGCCGGCCATTCCTGGGGCGGCAACATCGGCACCATGCTCGCGGCCGACCATCCCGAGGACATCTCACGCGCCTTCCTGGAGGACCCGGTCTACTGGCGCATGCAGCACGCCTTCGTCACCGCCCTGCCCGGCGCGCTGGCCCGGCTCGCGCGCCCCGAGGACGAGATTCGTGCCGAGGCCCGGGAGAACGGCCTCTCGCCGGAGCAGGAGGACTGGGAAGTCTACCGCAACCGCCACTTCTCGCCCCACGCCCTGACCCGGCTGCTCACCGACAACCGCGACTGGGCACTGGCGTCCGAGGAACGCCTGCGGCGCATCCAGGTGCCCACGCTGATCCTGGTGGGGGACGCCACCGTGCCGCCCCAGCCCGGCGCCATCCTCGCCCAGGAGCTCGGCCACCTCCGAAGCATCGCCTCGCCGCAGGTCGTGTTCGAGTTCTGGGAGGGCGTCGGCCACATGATGCGCGGCACCCGGCCCGAGGCCTACAACGAGCGGCTGGAGCAATGGCTGGCGGGAAGCTGACCGTGACGACATCCGCGATCGTCCTTCCCGCGCCCCTCTCCGCCCCTGGATTCCCGCTTCCGCGGGAACGACTTCTCGGGGGTTTGGTGCCAATTCTTGTCCGGTCGACGTCTTGACACAGCCTGTTCCGCGGGAACGACGGTAGGGGATTTTACCGCTTGTCCGACTCGACATCACCACCGACTCCCATCTGGTCGCATCCGACCCTGCTCATCGCCGGGCTGAGCGGCCTGCTGGCGTCTTCGGACACGTCGGTGAACATCGCGTTCCCGGCCATTACCGAGGCGTTCGGCATCAACCTGCTGTCCATCCAGTGGGTGGTGGTGAGCTACGTGCTGACCCACGCCAGCCTGCTGCTGGGCTGCGGCCGGCTGGCGGACCTCTTCGGCCACTGGCGCACCCTTACCATCGGTCTCCTCATCAGCGCCGCGGCATTCGTCGCCTGCGGCCTGGCCCAGACGTTCGCGTGGCTGCTCATGGGACGGATGCTCCAGGGGGTGGGCGTCGCGCTGGTGTTCGGCTCGGCCCCGGCGCTGGTCACGCTCAGCGTCAGTGGCGACGAACGCGGACGGGCGCTGGGGTTCTACCAAATGAACATGGCCACGGGGTACGCCATGGGCCCGCTGCTGGGGGGCGTGCTGGTGGACGCCTTCGGCTGGCGCGGCGTCTACCTGTACCGGGCGCTTCCCGCCCTCATCATCGCCTGGTTCACCTCCCGCCGCGTGCACTCCGTGGAACGCGCGGCCTCCCGCGAGCGGTTCGACCTTCTGGGCGCCGTCACGCTCACCCTGGCGGCCGGCGCGCTGCTGCTGGCCATGACCCGCAGCCGCGACCTCGGCTGGGCGGATCCGGAGGTGCTCGCGCTGGCGCTGACCGGGGCGGTGAGCCTGGTGGTCTTTCTCATCACCGAGAAGCGGGTGGCCGCGCCCGTCATCAACCTCGACCTGTTCCGCTGGCCGGCCTTCACCCTCGCCAACCTGCTCACCCTGGCGGCCAACGCCACGCGGTTTCCCATCGGCCTGCTGGTGCCCTACTATGCCGTGGACATCCTGGGCTACCGGGGGGTTGTGGTCGGCCTGCTCATCTTCGCGCCCGCGGTGATGACCATCTTTGCCGCCGCCTTCGCCGGCCGGTTGTCCGACCGCATCGGCACCGCCTGGTTGAGCTCCGCGGGGCTGGCCGTCCAGGCCGTGGGCCTGTGGCTGGCCAGCGGCCTCGACGCCAGCTCCGACTACCCCACCGCCGCCCTTTCCCTGGCCCTGGTGGGGCTCGGCCTGGGCACCTTCCAGGTGCCCAACATGAGCTTCGTCATGGGCGCCATCCCCCGCGACCACCAAGGCGTCGCCGGCAGCGTCAACCAGATGATGCGCACCGGCGGCATCGTCTTCGGCGTCACCGGCGCCAGCCTGATGTTCGAACGCTGGCGCGTCGCCCACGCGGACCTGGGGGAGGTCGGCGCCTTCGTGACCGCCTTCCAGCTCGTGTTCCTGACAGCGGCGGTGCTGTGCGGCCTGGCCGCGGTGGCGTCGCTGTTTCGAGGCAGGAGCGGAAAGCGGCAGGACCGCAACCGGCAGGACAAGATGGATGCGGAATCGTCGGGTGCGTAGGCGTCTCCGGCAAAATCTGATAGCGTTTCGCGGTTCGGGAAGTCACCCGGAAAAACATTCCAATGGAGGGCACAGTCCGATGAGCATCGAACACATCAGACCGCAGGTTTGGAACAGCCGCGCCGTGGTGCACGGCGATCTGGTATACCTGTCCGGCTTGGTAGCCGACGACAAGTCCTTGTCGACGAAGGGCCAGACGGAACAGGTACTGGCCAAGATCGACGACGTCCTCGCCGCCGCCGGCACCAACAAGTCCCGCATCCTCACGTCCACCGTCTATCTCGCCGACATCGACGCCAAGGACGAGATGAACGAGGCGTGGATGGCCTGGATCGACAAGGACAATCTCCCGGCCCGGGCCGCCATCGGCGTGGACCTTACGCCGGGCACCCAGGTGGAGATCATGGTCTGCGCGGCGAAGTAGGGTACGGCGAACGCACCGCGACCCCATTCAGGAGCGGTGGCGTGCAACTCATCCGGTATCCGGGTCCCGTGAAGGACGACGCGCGGCAAACAAATCCAGTGCGCCCGTGATGTCCTTGCCCTCGTCAAAGTCCACGTCGAATGTCGCTGCCCTCACCCCGGTGCGATCTTCGTGCGAATGTCGACCCTTGGGCAGGGCTTGCACTTCGTCGGGGGCAATGCACTCCGGGGAGTCGTTCGCGGGCGAGTTGACCGCGCGCGAGACACAGTAGCCGTCCATCAGCTCGGCGGGATAGGGCTTGAGGAGCGGTGACAGCGTCGCGGGGTCGGTGTTGGCGGGATCGAGCCACTTGGCTTCGTCCTCCGGCAGCAGGATGACCGGCATCCGGTTATGGACCGGCTCCAGGAGGCTGTTTGGGTTGGTGGTGACGATGGTGAACGAATAGCGCGGGGTGCCGTCGGGCTGGAGCCAGCGGTCCCAGAGGCCCGCGAAAGCAAACGGCTCCCCGCTCCGAAGCGTGAAACGCATGGGCGTCCGGAAACGACCTTCCTTGCGCCATTCGTAGAAGCCGTCGGCCGGCACCAGGCAGCGCCGTCTCGGCAACAGGTTTCGAAACGCCGGTCGTTGGGCCAGGGTTTCCGCCCGGGCGTTGATGATGGGCTTGGCGGCGTCCTTGGCGTGGTATGGCACGAGGCCCCAGTGCATCAGCCGTAGCGTGCGGGAATCCGGCGTCTTGGGGTTCACGCCCAACACCGGCGCGTCCTGGCTCGGCGCCAGGTTGTACCGGGGCGCCAACTCGAAGCCCGGCTCGTCGAATCCGAACCGGTCCATTAAATCCTGCAACTTTGCCGTCTGGGTGTACCTACCGCACATGGTGATGATCGTTGTCTATTTTTGTCTTTGTTTTCATTGTGTTATATTTCACAGCCGATGTTCATCGGTCTGCATTTCCAACGACAAGCACAGACTCCGACTACCACTGAATTGATTACTGTCGATTGCGTTTCGATGACGGATCGGTTAAGCTCCTTTCCGGCTGAACGTTTTCGTTCGGTCACGGAGTGATGAAGAGACCGCGAGGGGTGACGGAGGACCATGATATCACCGGGTGAGAGTCCGGCGCCAGTCCTTGCGCAGGGGTCGGAGCCAGATGTCCTTTTTCGGCTGATCGCGTCGGGTAT
>JAPOPM010000129.1 GCA_026712905.1 Deltaproteobacteria bacterium | reverse complement strand
GTCGCCTCCGGCGACATCGCCCGCTCACGCCGTCCTCCTCCGCGTCGTGGGCGCGAGCTTCGCATCATCATCGTTGCCGGTGACGCCGTTCATGTTCACGACCCTGCCCACCATCACGGCAATGTCCTGCACCGCTCCGGTCACGGCGACGGCGGTTACGCCAGTCAACGTGTCGGTGATCACCATCACGGCGCACCAGCTTCTCCGCGGCGCCCTCTGCACGTCGAGACGATCCGTCGCGCCGCTTCGCGACCAGACTGCTTGCCGAGTCCGCCGTGCAGTCTCGCTCGGCTCGCCGCCTTCGGCGACATCGCCCTCGCTCACGCCGTCCGCCTCGATGACAGCCGTCGCCAGCACAGACGGTTCCGCGTTCGCCTCGCCGGTGCGGGCTCTGCCCGTCACCGGCTTCCGCACTTCGCCATCTTGTACTGTCCATTCCACTGTCGGCGCCCTCTGCACCTCTGCCCGAACCGCCGCCAGCGTCCTCCGCACTACTGCCTTCACCACCTCCCGCACTGTCCGCCACTCAATCGCCGTGGCGGCTCCCATCTGCCGGGTTCCCCGGCCCCCGATTCCCCTTCGCTCATACCTTGGGTTTGTCGTTCCTGACCGCGTGCCGCGGCTTTGGTTTTCACACCCCACGCACCTCCGATGCTGGTTGTGCCATTGATGCGAATGCCGTGCCTTTTCCTGGACTAGCGGTGCCTTTGAGCGCCTGGCCATTGTTGGATCGAGTCGATGCTCTGGAGCATCGCGACTATCATATTGATATTGTTGTTGTTTTTTAGAGGCGGTTCTCCAGAGAATCGGCCCTGGTTCCCCGGAGAACCGCCAATTTGGGCTCGCGATTCTCGAGAGAATCGGCAAAGTCGCCCAGCGATGCTCCGAAGAATCACCCAATCGGGGGCCGTCGTCCGTCGTTCCCTGGGTATTAGAGCATCGGCCGGAATCGAGACTCCCGAGTCCGTTCCCCGGCCTGATCCGGCGTCCGCGTTCGATCTCATGCCCGGCCCGGGGCTCGCGCCCTTGCCGGCGGTCCTTGATCCGCTCAGCCTCGTGTCCCCGGTCCGCCGCATCTTCAACGCCAAAGGGCCGTCCGCCTGACGTTTCGAAGGTCAGCCCGCGTTCCTTCCCGGCCTCCAGGGCAGCCTGTTTCGCCAGCGCATCGAGCGCCGCGACCCGCTCACCGCTCACCGGTGGCGCGCTCCCGTTGATCCGCGAGCCGTTTCGGATCGTCCGCGACCACATCGGCACGGCCGCGCGCCCGGCCGATCCCAAGGTAAACTCTCTTCTGGTTCATCAGATTGACGGTGCCCGAGGGCATTGCGGCCGAAACGGTTTGGCTCGAAACCCTTCCGGACGCCCGCCACGTCGGCGGCGCCTCTGTTCAAGAGGCCCAGGCCCGCGTCGTTGCGCGTCCAGCCGATGCGGTCGCCCGCGCGAAGCTCGATGGTCGCGGTGCGGTAGACCTGAGCAACTCAGTCGGGCCGGTATGCAGACCGCTGTGATGGACGAGATCGTTCGACAACGCGATATGGAGCTCAAGGAGGCGGTCCGTGCGGGCCTGGCGGGCGAGGTCAGGACCGCGTTCGAGAAGCTCGGTGACAGGATTGCGCGCGTTGAAAGGGAGGATATCGGCAAGGAAACAGCGGAGCGCTTGCCTCCCGCTCTCCCGAAGGAGCGTGCTGCAACGCTGCAACCGGGGTGATCGCACCAACAAGGGCGCTGCGGGACGAGGTCAACGACACGATCCAGGCGCAACTGATCGCCGAAGGCGCGGTCTCCGGCCCTGCGAGACAGAGCG
>JAPOPM010000128.1 GCA_026712905.1 Deltaproteobacteria bacterium | reverse complement strand
TCATGGGCGAAGGTCAGGCTCGCCGTGCCGGAGCCGCTCTCGTACGCCGCCCGTTTCGTGCCCCAGTGCGCCGGGTCCATGTCGATATCGAGGCGCGGCGCGCCGCCCGCCGTGTCGACCTCGACCGCCTCGCGGAAGGTCCCCCGCACCCGGATCGTCTCGCCGAGCGCGTAGGTGTCGTCATTCCCTGAGTCCGAGACCCCCTCGACCCCGGTCACCGACGCCGTCCCCGCCGGCGCCGGCGTCAGCCGCCAGTCGACCTTGTGGGCCGGGTCGTGGTCCAGGCCGTCATGCCCGAGCTGCGCGTCCGCGCCCGTCGACGCCGAGCGGATCGCGCCGCCGTTCGCCTCCAGCGTGTCCGCCAGCACCGCGATGCCCTGCGTGGACTCGTTGGGCTGCACGACTTCGTAGGCGAAGACCAGCTCCGCCGTGCCGCTGCCGCTCTCCCAGGCCATCCACTTCATGCCCCAGTGCGCCGCCGGGTCCATGTCGATCCTGAGGCGCGGCGTGCCGCCCGCCGTGTCCACCTCGACCGCCTCGCTGAACGTCACGCGCACGCGGATCGTCTCGCCGAGCGCGTAGGTGCCGTCGCTTCCTGAGTCCGAGACCACCTCGACCCCGGTCACCGCCGGAGACCCGGAGGTACCGACCGGCACCGCCACCCCGGAGAAGTCCGCGATCTGGTTGCCCTCGGCGTTCCACAGCCCGGGGTCGCCCCGCTGCCGGGTGTAGCCCAGCGTGACCGTCTCGCCGCTCTCCAGCGCGCGCGCCAGGGTCAGCGCCACCCCGGCGCCGCTCTCGGTGTACGCCGCGCCCTCGACCGCCGGAGGCGCTCCGCCCGACGCCGCCGCCAGGCCGAACGCCGTCGCCTTCAGCGCCTTGCCGGTGTCGAGCGGGCGGTCGAACTTCACCGTCAGGCTCTTGCCCTGCTTGCCCGGTGTGCCGCCGCTGTTGCCCGACGGGCCGCCGTTCTGCACCACCACCTGGGGGGTATCGCACCGGCCCGCCTGCAGGTTGGTCACCGGCTCCGCCTCGAGATCGGGCGCCTCGTGGCCGGAGAACGTCTGGACGTTCCTCTCCGTCTCGCTCCTGCTGTAGCTCAGCGTGAACGTGTCGCAGGGGGCCGCCGCACCGTTCAGGGTCAGCACCAGCTGCTTGCCCGACACCGCCACCGCGACGACCCGGCCGTATTCCACCGCCACCTTATTGCCGTTGCCGTCATCTTCGAGTTCGGGTTCGAGCAGCGTGAACCGGTCCGGATCCGGCAGGCTGGTCGGATCGAGGGACTTGTCGTAGATCACCGTCAGGCTGGCGCCGTCCACCTCCAGGGCGGTAACAGGCTTCTGAACCAGAGTAGAGCCCTGGATGGCGATCTGCCAGGGGGCGACGGGAAAATTCCAAGGTTTGCCCGGTCCGGCCCAAGTCCCGCGGTTGTTGTGGATGCCCCACCCGTCAGCCGCACCCGAGTCCTCGTTGTGCGAGTTCGTTGTCCGAAGTTGTGAACCGGAAGGATTGGACTGCGGGTCGAAGAAGACGAAATAGTGCGTCCCGGGGTCGAGGTCGATGCCCCCCTCCGGTGCATCGTAGGTGACGGTGGTGCCGGACACCGAACCGTAGGAAAGCGTGCCCAGGGAGGTGCCCAAATTGCCCTTATTCACGCTCGAAAAAATCAGGATGTCGTGCGAACTCGCTGCCGGGGCCGAGCCGGTGTACGGGACCGTCACGCTGGTCAGCCTGTAGCCGCCAGCATTACTGCCGGTGGTGAACTGCTGGCGGACATGGAGGGTAAAGTCCTGGGTGCCGTCGTTGCTCTGCCCGGTATTGCCGACCAGCGTCGTCTGTAAATCGCTCGGCACCGTCACCGTCACCGGGGTCACCGCAGTGCCGTGGATGGCGATCTGCCAGGGAAGGGAGTCCGTTGACCACGAGGTGGAGAGGGTATTCTTCCAAAGCTTGTTGTTCCCGATGCTCCACCCGTCGGCCTTGCCCGCATCCTCGTTGTTCGAGTTCGTTCGCTGCCACTGCGGATTACCAGCAACGGCACCACCGTTCGTGTCCAGGACGGCGAAATACGTCGTCCCGGCCTCGAGTGCGATGCCCTCGCCCGATGCCGTGTAGGTGACGGTGTCCACGGTTTGGTTACCGACAATCGCCCTTGAGACTGTGCCATATGTAAGCGTACCCAGCGAGGTGCCCGGCCGGTTGCTCGAGTTCGAGGCATGAATCTTGATCGTGTGCGAAGTCGCTGGCGGGGCCGAGCCCGAGGTGACGTACGGAACCACCAATTTCGTCAGCTTGTAGCTGATTGCGCTTCCGGTGGTGAACGGCTGGGCGATATCGTAAGTAAACCTGTCCTGGCCCCACCGGGTCTGCCCGGTATTGCTGACCAGCATCGCTTCACCGCTTGTCACCGTCCCGGCAACCGCCTCCGGCGTGCCGGCCGCCTCGACGTCCACCTTGGCCGCTAGCCCGGTCCGCTCAAGCCCGGTGAACGCCGCCGCCTCGTTGCCCGCCGGGTCGCGGATCGGGTTCGTGCCCTTCGTGTAGGACACGTCCGCCTCCGTGTAGGTGACGTCGCCCCCCTGGTCCCCGGGCGCCTTCGCCAGGTCCACCGTCAGCAACACCGTCTTGTCCTCGATCGCGACGGCGTTGGGGGTCACCGCGGCGTTCGAGTCCAGCTTCACGCCGAAGTCCGTGGTTGCCGGCACCGAGTCCGGGTCCAGC
>JAPOPM010000127.1 GCA_026712905.1 Deltaproteobacteria bacterium | reverse complement strand
CGCCGTTGGGGCCCTGGTCGAACTGGAGTTCTGGCTTTACGGTCACCTCGGTGCCGTCGAGTTTGTCGTGTACTCAGGACACCGACGACGGGACAGCACCGTTTAAGGTTGACTGCACTTGGGGTGGGATCGATACCCCCGTTGTTAGCGGATACGAACTAGAGGTTCAGCGCAGGGTTGGAACAGATTGGGCAGTCGTGCCCTCCCGCGCGACAACCGCGACTGCCTACTCCCCGAGCCTTGTTGCCGGTTATTACCGAGCCCGTGTGCGGGCCGGTTCGCCCGTGGGGCCCTGGTCGAACTGGAGTTCTGGCTTTACGGTCACCCCGGTGCCGTCGAGTTTGTCGTGTACCCAGGACTTGTCTGACAGCTCGTCCCCGTATGAGGTGGACTGCGAATGGGACCGGGTAACCACCCCCGCGGTCACCGCATACCAACTCCAAACCCGCCACCGCGACGGAGGAGGAACTTGGTCTTCGCCCGCATCACCACTCGTCACGAGGTCATCCAGCGTTACCCATAGCTTCGCTGTGAACACCTACCAGGCGCGTGTGCGGACCAGCCTGCCCAGCGAAGGCGCTTGGTCCGATTGGACGGAGGCCTTCCACGTCGTTGTTCCGACCCGGCCCGCCTTGCCCGTGGGAAACTGTACGTCCTCGACGACCGGAGTGCAGTCGACGGTGACTTGGACATGGAGCAGCACCGGGTCTCAGGTCACGTACGAGATCACCTTTACCGATCCCTCAGAACACCTCGCTGGACAGGATCTGTGGCAAGACGCGGGCAGCCGCAGAACTGAAGGGCCGAAAAGTAACTTGACTCCAGGCGCGGGATACGCGGTCTTCGTTCGAGCCAAGAACATCGTCGGCACCAGCGACCATATCAACATTACCTGCAACACACCTGCGCCAAATGGGCCGAGCCAATACGCGGAAGTCCAAAAGATAGCCCATCTCGGCAGCGTCACGGGCGGCTATACCCTCCAACAATTCAAAGACGAAAAGAGCCCCTCAGACCACACCAACCCCACCGTCGCCCCCTATCCTTACCTCACCTGGCAAGATGACGACTGCTCGATTCCTGTACGGTTCCTCGTTCGAGCGATCACCGGATGGGGCAATGAGTACGCACCGATGATTATTCCGGGAGTACCGGTTCCCCTTGCGCCAACGGCACCGCTCAAAGAGGGGTGCTGGCGGCACGACTTCGCATGGAGGAATCTCTACCGCATTGAACAGCGATATGCGGTGGACTCATGGAACCAGACGAATTATAATCTGAGCAATAGCCGTCTCATAGCCGACTGGCACGACATTTGTGACGCCACCTACACTGGTCCCGGGCAGGGAGACTACGCAGCGGATTGTAAACAGAAATCAACCCTCGCTTGGACCACTCTCGTTGCGTTGTCTTCTGTCGCGGGTTACAGTTCGGATGTCGGCGAAATTGGGTATGAGTAGCGGTGATCGCCACGGATCGGAGCCGAGCTATGGGTTGGGAGCGATATGACGCAAGATGTGCGTGACGTGCGCCGGTTCTCGGTCCGCCGAGTGTGGTTTGTTGGTCTGGTTGCGCTGGCGGTGGGTGGGCTAGTGTGGTTCGGCATTGATCGCTCAAGGGGTGAGGACACGAGCGGTGGAGATGGTGGACGGATCGAACCGGTCGCAGCCACTGGCGCCTCTTCAGGTTCTGCAGGCCCGGAACAATCCGCCAACATGCCTGGAACTACCGAGGGCGGAGGCGACGTCGCTTCTTCTGTGGCTGAAGCGGGATCTCCGGTGGTTGAAGCACCATCACGACCCGACTTGGGTTTGGAAGAGATAGTCCGCGAGTTCATCCTGCAGATGTATGGCGGGGAAACGATTGATTCGGCGTCGTACTTTAGCAGCACCTACGCCAAGCTCGAGTCCACAGACGCCGACGTAAAGCGACGGGGCCAGTTTGAACTCGAAGTGCATGTTCAGCTTGGTGCTGCGTTCGCCGATGATATTTACTATCAGTTGCTACAGCAGTCACTGCACGATGACTGGGACGCATGCCTGAACGCGCATGGACTTCCCGCACGTGAAGAATTATTCCTACTCAGCGAGGAGCAGCAGGAGGCCTTCTTTGAAGAACGCGGCATAGTCGGAGACCGGGCGACTGAACTTACAGATGAGTGCTGGGCACAGTCTCGCATCTATGCGGGTAAGGACGAAGGGACCGATCTACTGCTCCGAGCGCAGCACCAGTTCTACTTGGAGGTTGCCCAAGCCTGGGTGGAAGCCAATCCTGACAAGGTGGTCGCCCTGCCGGCCAACTCGACGAGGCGGTCTGAGCCTCGGCGGCGGCGTCCTTCGACCTCTACAGTAGTGCGATGACTGCGTTTCGGCGGCAAGGTGACGTTGCGGGTGTCGCGGGGGTTGGCCGTTCTGGTGGGCGGCATGTGGAAGATTCTCGAGTGGGGGAACTCGGTCGCGGATTGCAGTTCGAATGTCGGCGAAATCGGATATGAGTAGCGGTGATCGCCACGGATCGGAGCCTAGCTATGGATTGGGAGCGACATGACACAAGATGCGCATGACGTGCGCCGGTTCTCGGTCCGCCGAGTGTGGCTTGTCGGTCTGGTTGCGCTGGCGGCGGGTGGGCTAGTGTGGTTCGGCATAGACCGCTCAAAGGGTGAGGACACGAGCGGTGGAGATGGTGGAAAGATCGAACCGGTCGCAGCCACTGGAGCCTCTTCAGGCCCCGCAAGCCCGGAACAATATGCCAACTTTGGCTTGGAAGAAATAGTCCGCGAGTTCATCTTGACGTTGTATGGTGGGGAAACGCCGGGTTCGGTGTACGTTCCCAGCGCCGACGCCAAGCTCGAGTCCACAGATCCCGCACTAAGGCGACGGGGCCAGTTTGAACTCGAAGTGCATGATCAACTTGACGCCGCGTTGGCCCATGATCTCAACTATGGACTGCTGCAGAAGTCACAGTTTGATGAGGCGATTTCGTGCGTGGACGGGTATGGACTTCCGTCAGTGGACGAGATCAGTCAGCTCAGCGAAGAGCAGCAAGAAGCTCTACTGGAAGAAGTTGAACGCGTCAGAGAGCGGCTCACAGAAATTGAGGATAAGTGCTATGCACAGGCTCGCATCTATGCAGGTAAGGACGAAGAGACCGACCAACGACTCCGAGCGCAACACCAGTTCCACTTGGGTGTTGCCCGAGCCTGGGTGGAAGCCAACCCCGACAGGGTAGCCCCCCTTCCGGGCTAAATCAGGGAAAGCGGCCATGTGGAAATCCCCCGAGATCGTGGAGGCATGCTCTAACGCGAAAGGAGAGCGATGTCGGAGATACGGCGACGTTCTGACCGGGAGTTCCGCGGCGGCGCGGTGCGGATCGTGACCGAGACGGGCAAGCTGATCGCCCACGCGGCCCGTGATCTGGATATCCATCCGGGCACGTTGGGGAACTGGTGCAGGCGGAGCGGAGTCGCCGCCGGCGGCGGGTGATGACGCGGCCTTCGTCGAGGCTGGTTCGGTGACCGATGTGCGCGTGTTGGACAACGACGTGGACCTCGACGGGAATCTGGATGTGTTGTCGTTGGCGGTCACGGCGTCGCCGGGATCGGGTGTGCCGATGGTGGAGGAGGTCCCGGGCCACGAGTTGGTGGTGCGTTACCGGGCACCCGCGGCCGGCGGCCGTGAGGGTTTCTCGTATCGGGTCTGTGACGCGTTGGGGGCCTGCGACGACGCCGAGGTGACCGTGCTGCTTGCGCCGGGTGCGTGCACGATTCGGGGCACGGCGGGCGATGATGTGTTGGTGGGCACGGCGGGTGATGACGTGATCTGCGGTTTCGGCGGCGACGACACCCTCTGGGGCGGCCCGGGTGATGACAGGCTCCACGGCGGCCCCGGCGCCGACACCTGTACCAGCGGCCCTCACACCGCCGCATGCGAAACATGACCCCCACATCGCTCCGGCTCGGCCGACGCCGCACGATCGGCGTCGTCGTGCTGCTCGT